>NZ_JBSFIH010000039.1:0-83306 GCF_053597455.1 Streptomyces sp. NPDC001393 | reverse complement strand
GGTGCGGGTGAGGCGGCACGGAGCCGACGGCCCGGACAGCACACCTGCTGAGTCTGGAGGCCGCCGTCGACTCGGTACATGATCTGTCACCCATCGCGGGTGAAACCGGTGTCGACCCCAAGGACCCCAAGGACCTCAAGGAACTCAAGGACCTCAATGAGTGGACCCCGCTCGGGGACGATGCCTACGGCGTGCCGGGCAGCCGAACCGTGACGAGGAGACCGCCGGCGGGGCGGGGGACGAGGTCGAGGGTCCCGTCGTGGGCGCGGACGATGCTGTGCACGATGGCGAGGCCGAGGCCGACACCGGCGTGCTCGTCGGTGCGGACGCGTTCCGTTCCTCGCTGGAAGGGTTCGGTGAGGGTCGGGACCAGTTCCGGGGGGAGCCGACGGCCCGTGTTCTCGACGCGCAGCACGCTCGCGTCGCCCTGCGCCTCGGTGTGGACCGTCACAGTGCCGCCGGCGGGGACGTTGTGGACGATGGCGTTCTGGACGAGGTTCGTCACCATCCGCAGCAGGAGCTCCGCGGAGCCGGTGGTCCGGGCCGCCCCACCGGTGACGTCGAGCGTGATCCCACGCTGTTCGGCGAGGGGAAGCAGCGTTTCGGCGGCTTCTTCGGCGAGGAGGGAGAGGTCGACCCGCTCACGGGGGAAGTCGCCGCGGTCACTGCGGCTGAGCAGCAGGAGGGCCTCGGTGAGGCCGATCGCCCGCGTGTTGACGGTCTGCAGGCGCTCGATGAGTTCGCCCTGGTCCCGCGCGGGGGCCTTGCGGGCGACGTCGAGCAGTGTCTGCGAGATGGCCAGCGGGGTGCGCAGTTCATGGGAGGCGTTCGCGGCGAACCTCTGCTGCTCGGCGACGTGCGACTCGAGTTGTTCGAGCATGGTGTCGAACGCGTCGGAGAGTTCACGGAACTCGTCCTGGCGGCCCTTCATGCGGATCCTGTGGGAAAGCGACCCGTTCCCGGCCATCCGTGCCGCCTCCGTGATCTGTGTCAGCGGTGCGAGCATCCGGCCGGCGAGGAACCATCCCCCCACGAGGCCGAACCCGAGCAGGAAGACCATCGCCACAGCGGCGGCGGAGGCGAAGGTGTGCTCGAGCAGGTAGCGGTTGGGCGAGATGCCGAGTAGGCCCTTGGGGGTGTCGGGCACGTAGCGCAGCACGGACATCCACACCACGACCAGCAGGAGCGCTCCGGCGACGACGAGGAACCCGGCATAGCTGAGGGTGAGCTTCAGCCGGACACTGAGGCCTGGGCGTCTATGCATGCGTACTTCCGGGGCGGGCGGTGTCGATGCGGTAGCCGACACCCGGCACCGTGGCGATGATCCATGGTTCGCCGAGCCGTTTGCGCAGTGCGGAGACGGTGATGCGCACGGCGTTGGTGAAGGGGTCGGCGTTCTCGTCCCAGGCCCGCTCCAGCAGCTCTTCGGAGCTGACGACACCGCCTTCGGCGGCGACGAGGACTTCGAGCACGGCGAACTGTTTGCGGGTGAGTGCGACGTAGCGTCCGTCGCGGAAGACCTCCCGGCGGAAGGGGTCGAGGCGCAGGCCCGCGACCTCGCGGACCGGGGGCCGGGCGTACGCGCGTCTGCGGTCGAGCGCCCTCAGCCGCAGTACGAGTTCCCGCAGCTCGAACGGTTTGGTGAGGTAGTCGTCGGCGCCGAGCTCGAACCCGGACGCCTTGTCGTCGATCCGGTCGGCGGCGGTGAGCATGAGGATGGGGATGGGGATGCCGCTGCCGGAGGCGACGATGCGCCGGGCGACCTCGTCGCCGGAGGGGCCGGGGATGTCGCGGTCGAGGACCGCGATGTCGTAGGAGTTGACGCTGAGCAGTTCCAGGGCGGAGTCGCCGTCTCCGGCGATGTCGGCGGCGATCGCCTCCAGCCGCAGACCGTCACGGACGGCTTCGGCCAGGTAGGGCTCGTCCTCCACGATCAGTACGCGCATGTCTGAAGCCTAAGCAGCGCACCATGTCGTCGACGTATGCGAAGACGTGCGGACGTATGCGAAGACGTGCGCACGATCGTGTACAAGATCGTGTGCGAGGACACCGGACACGCGGCTCAGCCTGCCGGTGCCGGCGCGGGGCGAGGCTCGTCCGACGGCGTTCGTGCCGTGGTGCGCCACCAGCGACGGGACGCCAGCGCGGCCAGCACGGCGCCGACGGTGTTGACCAGTACGTCGTCCACGGAGGACACCCGGTCCAGCCACAGGACGTACTGCGCGGTCTCGACCAGGACCGAACAGCCCGCCCCGAGCGCCAGGATCCGTGGCAGGGACGCCAGCGCCGTGAACCGCATCGGGGCGAAGAATGCCAGCGCGGCGAAGATCAGCAGGTTGCCGACGATCTCGCCCCAGCCCACCGTGCGCAGGTCCCGCAGCGGCACCAGGCTCACCCGGCGGGGGGCGGTGCCGGCCCCGGCGCCCGGCATCATGGTCATCCAGAGGAACGGCACCGTCCCGTGGACCATGCCCACCTCGGCCAGAGACGTCCGCCACGCCCCTGTGATGCCGGCGGCACGGCGGCGGTGCGCCAGAGCCCACACCACCAGCGCGGCCAACGGCAGCGTGACCAACGTCATGAGCACCACACCGTTGAACGTGTCGAAGCAGCCGTGCCACCGCCCCGCCATGCACCTCGGAGCGGACATCATGAGCGGCCGCCGCACGACGAACACAGCGCTCGCCACGCCGAGGATCACCAGGCCGAGGAGCACGATCCTGCGTGTACGGCGGGGCGGTGCTGACAGGGATGCCTTGTCGTTCATGCCCTCATTGGAGGCGGAGGGAGGTTGCGGTGCCGTATGCGATTTTCCATACGCCCGCGATACACCGTGCCGAAGCAGTGAGGCGGGGTGGCCGAACGCACACAGCACCGCTAGCGTCACCGTGTGGATCAGGATGAACGGCTGCTACACGCCTCGTCGTTCGGCGCGGCGGCGGTCGCATACGCCGAACACCGTCCGGACTACGCGCCCGCCGCGGTGCGCTGGGCGCTCGAACCCGCGCCCGGCCCGCGCGTGCTCGACCTCGGCGCCGGAACCGGCAAGCTGACGGCCACGCTGGTCGCACTGGGTGCCGAAGTCATCGCGGTCGAGCCCGACCCGGGGATGCTGACCGAGCTGCGGCGTTCACTGCCGGCCGTCCGTGCCCTGTCGGGCCGTGCCGAGGCGATACCGCTGCCGGACGCCTCTGTCGATGCCGCGCTGGCCGGCAACGCCATGCACTGGTTCGACATGGCAGTCGCTGGGCCCGAGATCGCCAGGGTCCTCGCGCCCAGCGGTGTCCTGGCCGGCCTGTGGAACCTCATGGACGACCGGGTCGAGTGGGTTTCCGGGCTCGCGCGGGTCGGCGGGAGCGCGGCCATCGGCCCGCGTGACACGCCCGCCCGCTGGCGCGCCGAGACGTCCGGCATGCACCTTCCCGGGGCTGGCGTGGCCGCCCGGTTCGGCTCGCCGGAGCAGGCCGAGTTCCCGCACGGGCAGCGCCGTACCGCTGACTCGCTCGTCGCGACCATCGCGACGCGCGCGGGGGTGCTGGTCATGCCGGACCAGGAACGAGACGTCACGCTGGGCCGGATCCGCGCATTCCTCGCGGGCAGACCGGAGACCGCCCGCGGCGAGTTCACTCTCCCGATGCTGACCGGCGTGCTGCGCGTCCGGCGGCTGTGAAGCGGCGATCCCGGCGCATACGGCCAGGACGCCGACCACCCCTTCACGCTGGAACCGCTCGTCGACGTAGTCCCCGCCCTCGAACTCGCCACGCCCGAAGCCGACTTGGCTCCGCACACCGGTGTCGTCGGCAACAGCGTGCGCCCCCTGCCGGTCCGGCCCGCGCCCGGCACCTGTCGTGGTGCCTCTCGTGGCGCCCGAGAGCGGCTCGACGTGGACAGTCACCGGCACCTCGTACCTGACCCGGCTCGCCCTCGACGCCGACGCGGCCGTGCGGGCCCCGGTGGGCAGGTCCCTGACCATGACGGTCGACGGCACGGGAGCCACGTCGACACGACGCGACCGCGACGATGAACGCTCCTAAGGTGGAGGCTGTGGACGTGGCCACGACGAGCCGCAGGTGCTCGTTCCCCCTGATGCTGCGCGCACTGAATCGCGGAGGCCGACTGCATTCGAGAGCGACCGTGAGGTGGAGGGATGAGCACGGACAGTGACTTCGATGTCGTGGTTCTGGGAGCCGGCCCCGGCGGATACGTGGCCGCCATCCGCTGCGCACAGCTGGGACTGCGCACGGCCGTGGTGGAGGGCCGGTTCTGGGGTGGTGTCTGCCTGAATATCGGCTGCATCCCGGCGAAGGCGCTGCTGCGCAACGCCGAGGTCGCGCAGTTGTTCCTGCACGACGCGGAGAAGTTCGGGGTGAAGATCAGCGGGGATGTCACCCTGGACTACCGGGCCGCGTACGAGCGCAGCCGGGTGGTGGCCGAAGGACGCGCCAAGGGCGTCGCTTACCTCATGCGCAAGAACGGGATCACCCAGTTCGAGGGCCAGGGCACCTTTCTCGACCCGCACACGCTGCAGGTGCGGATGAGCGGCAGCGAGGCGACGCTCTCCTTCCGCTCCTGCATCATCGCCACCGGCGCGACCGTCAAGCTGCTCCCCGGTACAGCGCTGGGCAGGCGCGTGGTCACCTACGAGGAGCAGATCCTCGCCGACAGCCTCCCGGGCAGCATGGTCATCGCCGGCGCCGGCGCCATCGGGGTCGAGTTCGCCACCCTGCTCCGCTCCTACGGCGTGGAGGTCACGCTGGTCGAGTTCCTCGACCGCATCGCGCCGCTGGAGGACGAGGAGGTCTCGGCCGAGCTCGCCAAACGCTTCACACGCCAGGGCATCCACCTGCTGACCTCGGCCCGCGTGCAGTCCATCGAAGAGCACGAGGACAGCGTCCGCGTGCTGGTCGAACAGGGCGGCTGCCAGCAGGTCCTGGAGGCGGAGAAGGTCCTGCAGGCGACGGGCTTCCAGCCCCGGACCAGCGGCTACGGTCTGTCCAGCACGGGGGTACGGCTCACCGACCGCGGAGCCATCGACGTCGACGGGCACTGCCGCACCAGCCGGCCGCACATCTACGCGATCGGCGACGTCACGGCGAAGCTGATGCTGGCCCACGCCGCCGAGGCGATGGGCATCGTCGCCGCCGAGAGCATCGCGGGTGCTGAGACCATGGAGCTGGACTACCGCATGATCCCGCGCGCCACGTTCTGCCGGCCCCAGATCGCCAGCTTCGGCTGGACCGAGAGCGAGGCACGCGCCCAGGGTTTCGACGTCCGCGTGGCGAAGTTCCCCTTCACGGCCAACGCCAAGGCGCACGGCTTCGGCGACACCGCCGGGTTCGTCAAACTGGTCGGTGACGGCCGTTACGGCGAGCTGCTCGGCGCCCACCTGATCGGCCCCGACGTCACCGAGCTGCTGCCGGAACTGACCTTGGCGCAGAAGTGGGACCTGACGGTGAACGAGCTGATCAGGAACGTCCACGCACATCCGACGCTGAGCGAGTCGGTGCAGGACGCCCTGCACGGCCTCGCGGGGCACATGATCAACCTCTGACCCTGGGACTGAGTTCAGCTCATTCGGGGGCGAAGGAGAAGCTGCGCCACTGGTCCGTGGTCCTGACGACCTGGTCCGTCGCCCCGATGTCCAGGTAGGTGCTCTGCCCACCCGGCGGTACGGTGCAGTCCGGTGTCGTGTACAGGAGCAGGCTGCTCTGTGTCTGGTTGTTGACGTGGGTCACGCCCTCGGAGAAGCGGTGACATCCGTGGATCGACGGGTTGGAGACGGTCTCCACGAGCCTGACACCGCTTCGCGCCACTATCTGACCGGACGCCTGGTCCTGGCATGCGCTGAGCGCGATGCCGAGCGACGCGATGCCGATGAGCGCGGCCAGCGACCGTGAAGAAGGCATCGAGCCTCCTCAAGTACGGGGAGCTGCCGGGGACGTCGTCCTTCCCTCACTATCCGCCAGATCCGCCGGACCCGCACGGTGAGGACCGCGGTCGCGGTCCGTGGACCGAACCGGGCGCTCGTCGAGGGTGCCCTCCGACAGGCTCGCGCTGTCGATGCGGCGGGAGCCGGACCGGGCGGGGCGCAGGCGGGGTATCAGCGCCGGGACCTCGGCGCGGTAGGCGTCGTAGGAGGCGCCGAACTGGTGGGCCATCAGGGCGTCCTCGATCCGGACCCGGCGCAGCAGCCACGGGACGGCGACCACCAGATAGGCTGTCCAGACGCCGAATCCGGAGGCGAGCATGCCACCGGTGATCAAACCCAGGAGCCCGGTGTAGATGGGGTGCCGGACCAGCCGGTACGGTCCGCTCGTGCGCAGCTCGTGATGTTCCTGGACCATCGGGACGCTGGCCCACATGGTGCCCAGGACCCAGCGGGCCCAGAGCAGCAGGGCGGTCGAGGCGACGGCGAGGACGACACCCGGCAACGCCAGCTCCGGCTGCCAGTACTGCAGGTGACGCCAGAAGCCCTGGGAGTGCCCGGCCAGGGTGAAGAACACGTAGACGCCCGCGATCAGCAGGAGGCGGCGCGGCAGGGTGCGACGCAGTCCGCGCACCCAGCCGCGCGGGCCGGCCGGACCTTGCAGCCCGAAGTAGACGGCGCCCGCCATCCAGGCGGCGACGAAGATCAGAGCGCAGACTCCGATGATCAGCACAAGTGCCGAGTGCAGAGAATCCATGCCTCAAGACTGCGCCGCCTACCAGGCGGAACACCACCACCGACGGGTCGATGGAGAGACCTCCACCCGCCTCCACCCGCCTCCACCCGCCTCCATCCGTGGATGGAGAAGGGGGCCCCGCCGGCCTGCGGGTGGTGGTCGGGATCACGGTGGCGGGGCCTGGACCTGGATGCCCGGACGGAACTTCGGGACGCGGAGTGTGATCTTCGTGCCGGCGCCGACGCCGGTCTCGATGACGAGGCCGTGGTCGTCGCCGTAGACCTGGCGCAGCCGGCGGTCGACGTTGCTCAGACCGATGCCGGTGGCGGCGCCGGCCGTGCCGCGCAGGATCGTGCGCAGGCGTTCCGGTTCCATGCCGATGCCGTCGTCCTCGATGACGACCCGGGCCTCGGTGCCCTCGTCCTCTGCGGTGATCGAGACGCCGATGCGCTCCACGGACTCCTCCAGGCCGTGTTTGAGAGCGTTCTCGACGAGGGGCTGCAGACACAGGAACGGAAGGGTCACCGGCAGCACCTCGGGGGCGATGCGCAGGGTGACCTTCAGACGGCGGCCGAAGCGGGCGCGGGCGAGTTCCAGGTACTGCTCGATGGAGCGCAACTCCTCGGCGAGGGTGGTGAAGTCGCCGCCGCGACGGAAGGAGTAGCGGGTGAAGTCGGCGAATTCCTGCAGGAGTTCGCGGGCGCGCTCGGGGTCGGTGCGGACGAAGGAGGCGATGCTCGCGAGGGAGTTGTAGATGAAGTGCGGGGAGATCTGGGCGCGCAGGGCCCGGACCTCGGCCTCGTGGGCGCTGGTACGCGCCCGGTCGAGGCCCGCGAGCTCCAGCTCCAGGGAGAGCCGGCGGGCCGCTTCCTCGCCGGCCCGGAGGACCGCGGTGGACTCCTCGGCGGCGAACACGGCGAGGGCGCCGGGGGCACCGTCGTCGGCGGAGAGCGGCACCAGGGCGCCCCAGCGGACGGGGCAGCCGGCGTCGTCGCAGGACAGCGGGAAGGTCCGGGCGCGGGGTGGGTGGGCGAGCCGTGCCGTCACCTCCGCGCGGTGGTGGTCGCCGACGCCGTCCCAGGCCAGTACGGCGGTGTCGTCAGTGAGGGCGACGGCGGGGGTGCCGAGCAGTGGGCGCAGCCTGCGGGCCGATTTGCGGGCGGTGTCGGGGGTGAGCCCGGCGCGCAGGGGTGCCGCGGCGAGCGCGGCCGTGTGCAGGCCGTGGACCAGGGCACGCGTCCCGTCGCTGTCGGCCGAGTGCTCCTGCTGCCGGCGCGCCGCCGCGTGCCCGAGAGCAGCACCGAGCACGAACAGCGCGAACCCGACGAGAGCGAGCGCCGCGGTACCGAGGACGGTCATGGGCGATGCGCGTTCGGGCCGGCGGGGCGAGTGGCGGAGCGCCGGGGCATGGCGGAGCGGCGCCCGGCAGCGCCGGCGACCGCCCGGCGCCTCTCGCGCTCTCCGCGGTTCCGGTCGCCCGTGTGCGCGTCGGGGCAGCGGGCGGGTGCCGCGGTTCGGGTCTCGGTGGCGCTGGTCTGCACGACGGCTCCTCGGTCAGGTGGTCGCCGCTTCGGGGCGGGTGGGGGCGGGAGGTTCGGGGAGGTGGAGGCGGGCCATGGTCGCGGCGGTGCCGGGTGGGACGCGGCTGCGGGTGGCCAGGGAGGTCAGGACCATCGCGGCGAAGCCGACAGGTACGGACCACACCGCGGGCCAGGCCAGCAGGGTGTGCAGCCAGCCGGAGCGTGCGCCGCCGGCGATGGTGGCCGTCACCGCGGTGAGCGCGGAGCCGCCGCCGAGGACGAGACCGGCGATCGCGCCCGGCGGGGTCAGGCCGCGCCACCAGATGCCGAGCACGAGCAGCGGGCAGAAGGAGGAGGCCGAGACGGCGAAGGCGAGGCCGACCGCGTCGGCCACGGGCAGGTCGCTGCCCACGGCCGCGGCCGCGGTCGGCACCGCGATCGCGGGCAGCGTGGCGAGCCGGAAGTGGCGCACGCCGAGCGTGGGCAGGACGTCCTGGGCGAGGACGCCCGCGACGGACATGGTGAGCCCGGACGCCGTGGAGAGGAACGCCGCGCAGGCGCCGCCGGCGACTAGGGCGCCGAGCAGGTCCCCGGGGACCCCGCCGAGCAGCCGCTGCGGCAGGACGAGGACCGACGCGTCGGTGTCGCCGGTCAGGAGCAGGTCGGGGGCGTACAGGCGGCCGAGCATGCCGTACAGGGGGACGAGGAGGTAGAAGGCGCCGAGCAGGGCGAGCACGCTGACGGTGGTGCGGCGGGCGGCGCGGCCGTCGGGGTTGGTGTAGAAGCGGACGACGACGTGCGGCAGGCCCATGGTGCCGAGGAAGGTGGCGAGGATCAGCCCGTAGGTGGCGTACAGGCCGTGCTGTTCGCGGTCCGAGGACAGCGGCTCGGCCCAGCTGGAGGGTGCGGTGCGGTCGGCCGCCCGGCTCGGCAGGGGGACGCGGGCGCCGGCCGGGAAGCGCAGGGTCGTGTCCGCGGCGATCCGGTGGCGGCCCTCGCCGAGCCGCAGCGAAAGTCCCCGCACCCCGTGGCCGTCGACGGTCCCGGACGCGGTCACCCGGACCGGCTCGCGCACGGTGAGGGTGAGGGGCCGGTCGACGCGGACCTCGGTGGAGCGGTGGAAGACGGGCCGGTCGTCCCAGGCGGGTGCCGGGGCGTGGTCGCCGCGCCAGGCCAGCAGCAGGAACACCACGGGCACCAGCAGGGCGGTGAGTTTCAGCCAGTACTGGAAGGCCTGGACGAAGGTGATGCTGCGCATCCCGCCGGCGGCGACGGCCGCGGTCACCACGGCGGCGACGACCAGACCGCCGAGCCAGCCGGGTGCGCCGGTGAGCAGCCGCAGGGTGAGTCCGGCGCCGCGCAGCTGGGGCAGCAGATACAGCCAGCCGATGCCGACGACCAGCACACCGGCGATCCGTCGCACCGCCCGGGACTCCAACCGTGCCTCGGCGAAGTCGGGCAGGGTGTAGGCGCCGGAGCGGCGCAGCGGGGCGGCGACGAAGGCCAGCAGGACCAGGAACCCGGCGGTGTAGCCGATGGGGAACCACAGCATGTCGACGCCCTGGGCGAGGACGAGTCCGGCGACGCCGAGGAAGGAGGCGGCGGACAGGTACTCACCGCTGACCGCGCAGGCGTTGAGCCGGGGGGCGACGGTGCGCGAGGCGACGTAGAAGTCGGAGGTGGTACGGGAGATGCGCAGGCCGAGCGCGCCGACGAGGACCGTGGCGAGGATCACAACGGTCACGCCCACGATGCCGTACGTCTGGTTCACCGGCCGGCTCCGGCGGGAAGTCGGCGCATGGTCAGGGGTGTTCCGTGGGGGCGGCCGTGTCGGTCTCGTTGCGCTCGGCACGGCGGACGTACCAGGCGCCGATGGCCAGGAGGGCGGGGTACGGCGCCACGCCCAGCGCGATCCATACGGCCAGGGGGACGCGGGGTGCCGCGTCGGCGAGCGGCAGGATGCGCAGGAGTACGGGGAGCAGGCCCAGCGGGGTCGCGAGGAGGGCGAGGGCGACGAGTGCGGCGCGTAACTGACGCTGCATCAATTGCCGGACGTGGGCGTCGGGTCCGGGGTGCGGTGAGGGAGCCGGGCGTGCTGCGGTCGAAGCGCTGTAGGGGCTCGGTCGTCCGGTGACCACCTCCCTGCGAGGGACGGATTCCGCACCCATGACGCACTCCCCGACGCAGCGGTGATCACCTTGTGCTGCGGCGAGTGTACGCAGCGGACCGGCGCCGGGGCAGCGGATGGACCGGAATCGCCACAGGTCCGTCACCCGGCCACCGCCGCAGGTGCTCAACGGGCCCTGCCCGCCGCGTGCTTGGCCAGCAGGTCCCGCAGTTCCCGGGCGTTGCGCCGGCTCACGGCGAGGACGCGGTCGCCGATCCGCACGGTCATGTTGCCGCCGTCCAGGCGGAGTTCCTCGATGCGGCCGAGCGCGACGAGCCGGCTGCGGTGGATGCGCACGAACCCGCGCGCCCGCCACTGCTCCTCCAGGGTGGACAGCGCGACGCGGACGAGGTGGCTGCCGCGCGGGGTGTGCAGTCGCGCGTAGTCGCCCTGGGCCTCGACGTAGGTGATGTCGGCGATGGGTACGAACCGGGTCACCCCGCCCAGCTCGACGGGTACCTGATCGCCCCAGGCGGGCCCCTGCTCGGGGGCGGTCGTGGCGGGGGCGGCGGCCGGCCGGGGACCCTGTCCGGCCCGGACCAGTTCGGCGACCCGGCGCACGGCCTCGGCGAAGCGCTCCTTGCGCAGGGGCTTGAGCAGGTAGTCGACGGCCTTGAGGTCGAAGGCGCGGACCGCGAAGCCGTCGTGGGCGGTGACGAAGACGATCAGCGGTGGCGCGGCGAACCCGCCCAGCAGCCGGGCGAGTTCGAGGCCGTCGAGCCCTGGCATGTTGATGTCGAGGAAGACGACGTCGACCGCCTCCTCGCCGTCCGGACCGTCCGCCACGGCCCGGCCGAGCCGGCGCAGCGCCTCGGTGGGTCCCGCCGCGGGCACCACGGTGCCGACCCGGGGATCCCGCTCCAGGAGGTACAACAGCTCCCCGAGCGCGGGCTCCTCGTCGTCCACCGCCAGCACACGCAGGGGAACGTCGCTCGCGCTCATCTCCGTTATCTCCTTCCCGTTTCAACCACTTACCGGTGCATGGTGGTCTCCCCGGCCGTCCGCGTCGAGATCGCGGGTCGCCGCCTCTGGCTTGACATCGATCCGGCTCAGACATCGATCCGGCGTGGCCGGGCGGTGTCAGTCCGGGACCACCAGCCGGGCCGCCTCGCCCGGACCGACCGGCACCACCCGGTCGCGCAGGCAGACGTCGATGGGTGCGAGGTCGGAGTCCGGTACGGCGATCTCCAGGAGGTCGCTGCGCAGGCGCAGATGGACACCCCAGTGGCCGTGGTAGCGGATGGCGAAGCCGTAGGAGGAGAGTTCGGGCAGCGGGACCGGGTCGAGGCACAGGGCGCCGTCACGGGTCTCCAGGCCGGTCAGCCCGCGCTGGACGAGGTCGAGGGTGCCGGCCATGGCGCCGAGGTGGATGCCCTCGCCGGTGGTGCCGCCCTGCAGGTCGGCGATGTCGCCGCGCAGCGCCTCCTGGACGAAGGCCCAGGCGCCGACGCGGCGGGCGCGGGTCAGGATCCAGCCGTGCACCAGGCCACTGAGGGTGGAGCCGTGGCAGGTGCGGTGGAGGTAGTGGTCGACGGTGGCCGTCCACGTCCGTTCGTCGAGGTGATGGCCCAGCATCCGGAAGAGGGAGCGGAGTTCGGTGGCCGAGAAGAGGTAGCCGAGCATCAGCACGTCGGCCTGTTTGGACGCCTTGTAGCGGTTGACGGTGTCGCCCTCGGCCTCCAGGATCCGGTCGAGGCGGCGGATGTCCTCGTACCGCTTGCGGTAGCCGTCCCAGTCCAGCTCGGCGAGGTCGCCGTAGCCCTCGAACTGGCTGATCACCCCGTCGTGGAAGGGGATGTGGAGGGTGCGGGAGATCTCCTCCCAGCGGGCGGGCTCGTCCTCGTCCAGGCCGATGCTCTCGGTGAGTTCGCGGCGGCGCGGCTCGGGCAGGAGGCTCAGCAGGTCGAGGGTGCGGGCGAGCACCCAGGCGGCGGTGACGTTCGTGTACGCGTTGTCGTCCAGTCCGGGTTCGGCCGCGCCGGGGTAGGCGTCGTGGTATTCGTCGGGGCCCATCACCCCCCGGATGCGATACCGGCCGAGGTGGTCGTCGTAGCCGGCCGAGTCCGCCCAGAAGCGGGCGATGTGCAGCAGCATCTCGGCGCCCTCGCCGTGCAGGAAGTCGGTGTCCCCGGTGGCCTCGCAGTACTGCCAGATGTTGTAGGCCACCGCCGAGCCGACGTGGTGCTGGAGCCGGGAGTGGTCCGGCAGCCAGCGGCCGGAGCGGGGGTTGAGGTGGAGTTCCTGGGTCTCCTCACGGCCGTCGCTGCCGCTCTGCCACGGGTAGAGCGCGCCGCGCCGGCCGAGTTCCCCGGCCGCGTGGCAGGCGGCGTCCAGACGCCGGTGGCGGTAGTGGAGCAGGGCGCGGGAGACCTCGGGGAGGTGCAGGTTGAGGTAGGGCAGGACGAAGAGTTCGTCCCAGAAGACATGGCCGCGGTAGGCCTCGCCGTGCAGTCCGCGCGCGGGGACGCCTACGTCGAGGTCGGCCGTGTGCGGCGACAGCGTCTGCAGCACGTGGAACAGGTGCAGGCGCAGGATGCTGCCCGCCTCGCCGGGCACCTCCAGCGCGGTGCGCCGCCACAACTGCTCCCAGGCCGTGGCGTGCGTCTCCAGCAGGGCGTCGAACCGGGGGGCTTCGCCGACGCGGTCGACGGCCGCGTCCAGCGGGTCCCCGATGGCGGGGTCGTGCGAGGTGTGCAGCGCGACCGTCTTGTCGACGGTGACGGTACGGCCGGGTGCCAGGCGCACCCTCAGGTGCTGGACGGCGCGCAGGGCTTCGTGCGCCGTCGCCACCGGGGCGTCGGCGGCCAGCCGGGCCGCGAGGGCGCATTCGATGCGGGAGGTGCGGGTGTGGCAGCGCAGCCACATCGCCCCGTGCGCGGCGAGGCCGGTGCGGATCTGGGTGAGGTGCCGGCCGTCCAGGTCGCGGTAGCGGGCCACGCCGGAGTTGGTGACGCGTCCGTCGAGCGCGGCCTCGACCTCCAGCTCTGTCCCGCCTCCCTCCACGGTGAACTCCGTACGCAGGGCGGCGATATGGCGGTCCGCCAGGTGGACCAGGCGCAGCTGGCGCACATGGAGCGTGGCGCCGCCGTCGAGGCCGTAGCTGGTGCGGCGTTCGAGCAGGCCGGGGTCGAGATGGAGGATCAGCAGGTGTTCGGTGACGGGGGCGGAGTCCGGGATGAGCCAGGCGCCGCCCACCGGGCGGAAGCGCAGCGGCAGCCAGTTGGGCAGGTTGACCATGTCCTCGTTCTCGACCCGGCGTCCGGCGACCTCGGAGGTGAGCCGGTCGTAGCAGCCGGCCACATAGGTGCCCGGGTAGTGGATCTCGTCCGCGGTGCACTCGGGCAGTGCCCCGCGGGTGGCGAAGTACCCGTTGCCCAGGGTGCACAGCGACTCCCGCAGGCGTTCCTCGCCGGGCCGGTAGCCCTCGTACTCCCAGGTCGGGCCCGTCACGGTCACCCCTCGGACAGCAGGCCGGTGAGGATCCGGTCGGGGGTGAGGGGCAGCTCACGGAAGCGGATGCCGGTGGCGTGGTGGACGGCGTTGCCGATGGCGGCCGCGGTGCCCACGATGCCGATCTCGCCGATGCCCTTGCTGCCCATGGGGTTGAGGTGCGGGTCGTCCTCGTCGATCCAGTCGGCCTCGACGGCGGGGACGTCGGCGTGCGCGGGCACATGGTAGGAGGCGAGGTCGGCCTCGGTGAAGTCGCCGAACGCGCGGTCCAGCGTGCTGTGTTCGGTGAGGGCCATGCCGAGGCCCATGGTCATGCCGCCGGTGAACTGGGAGCGCGCGGTACGGGCGTTGAGGATGCGCCCGGCGGCGAAGATCCCGAGCAGCCGCCGAACCCGCGTCTCGCCGGTGACGGTGTCGACGGCGACCTCGGCGAAGTGGGCCCCGAAGGCGTGCCGGGCGTAGGGGCTGTCGGCGTCGGCCCGCCCGGCGGTGTCGGCGTGGGTCTCGATGCCGGCGGCGGGCAACGGTCCGGCGTGCGCCGCGAGCCGGGAGGCCAGCTCGGCACACGCCTCGTGCACGGCCCACCCCCAGGAGGCGGTGCCCATGGAGCCGCCGGCCAGCCAGGCCGAGGGCAGGTCGCTGTGCCCGATCTCGGCGCGGACCCGGCCGAGGGGCACGCCGAGGGCGTCGGCGGCGATCTGGGCGAGCACGGTACGGGCGCCGGTGCCGATGTCGGTCGCGTTGATCCGGACGGCGCAGGTGCCGTCGGGCAGGGCTCGGGCGGTCGCGGTGGCCGGGACGGCCGCGGCCGGGTAGGTGGCCGCGGCCACGCCGGTGCCGATGAGCAGCG
Source organism: Streptomyces sp. NPDC001393 (assembly GCF_053597455.1). Lineage (NCBI taxonomy): Bacteria > Bacillati > Actinomycetota > Actinomycetes > Kitasatosporales > Streptomycetaceae > Streptomyces > Streptomyces sp. NPDC001393. The sequence goes on along the minus strand of NZ_JBSFIH010000039.1, from coordinate 68,657 downwards.
GGCCCTCGCGGCGCACCCCCGGCCGTGGATCGCGCTCGGCCCAGCCGAAGCGGCGGGCGCCCTCGCGCAGGCACTCCACCAGGTGCCGGCTGCTGAAGGGTTTGCCGCTCTCCGGTTCCCGTTCGGGTTCGTTGCGGACGCGCAGCTCCACCGGGTCGAGGCCGAGGGCGTCGGCGAGCTCGTCCACGGCCGACTCCAGTGCGTACATGCCGGGCGCCTCGCCGGGGGCGCGCATCCAGGACGGGCTGGGCACGTCGAGCGGGACCACCCGGTGGGAGCTGAGCAGGGCGGGGGTGGCGTACATGACGCGTGAGGGCACGGCGGCCTGCTCGACGAACCCCTGCACGCGGGAGGTGTGGGTGGTCACCTCGTGCAGTACGGCGGTGAGCCGGCCGTCCGTGCTCGCGCCGAGGCGGAGGCGCTGCACGGTGGGGGCGCGGTGGCCGACGGTGGTGGGCAGGTACCGGCGGGGGTAGGCGAGGGTGACGGGCCGGCCGGTGCGCCGGGCGGCCATCGCGGCGAGCACGACGTCCGGGCGCGGGGTGCCCTTGGAGCCGAAGCCGCCGCCGACGTGCTCGGTGACGACGGTGACGCGGTCCTCGGGCAGCCCGAACAGCTGGGCGAGCACCTCCCGCACGGTCGTGCCGCCCTGGCTGGAGGTGTACACGGTGAGCCGGTCCCCGTCCCAGTCGACCGTGCTGGTGTGCGGCTCCATGGGGTGATTGTGCAGCGGCGGCACCCGGTAGGTGGCGTCGACGCAGACCTCGGCGGCGGCGTAGGCGGCCTCCGGGTCACCCTGCTCGACCCGACCGGGAAATCCGGCGTTGGTCTCCTCCGGCTCGTAGGCGTCCGGGCGCTCCGGATCGAGGTCGGCGTGGTGGGGTTCGGCCGTGTAGGTGACGCGTACCGCCCGGGCGGCCGCGCGGGCCGTCTCCGGGGTGTCGGCGACGGCCAGGGCCACGCACCAGCCCCGGTGCGGCACGCGCGAGCCCTGCAGTACGGCGAGCGTGGCGTCCTCGGGTTCGGCGAGGCGCTCCGCGTCGTAGGGGGTGAGGACGGCGAGGACGCCGGGCAGGGCGAGGGCGGCCGAGGTGTCGACGGCGGTGACCCGGCCACGGGCGATCGCGGCGGGCACCGGCCAGGCGTGGGCGCGGCCGGGCAGCGTGTACTCGGCGGCGTAACGGGCGACGCCGGTGACCTTCAGCCGCCCTTCCGCCCGCTCCACGGGCGAGCCCAGGGCGCTGCCGGTGACGGGGTTCCCTCCTGACCGGCGCTCGCCGACAGCCGCGCCGGAGGCGCCCATGGCGGGGAGCCCGCCCGGCCGATGCTCGCCGACAGCCGCATCCGAGGCACCGGCAGCCGGGACCCCGTCTGCGCAGCGCTCGCGGAAGGCTCCGGCGGGGGTGCCGGGAGGCGTGTGCGGTGCGTCCCAGCGGTTTGCCGGGGCGCCCCGGGCGTTGCCGCCCGCCGACGGCCCTTCGGCCCGCCGCTCGACGCAGGTCCCCACACCGGTGCCAGGCGCCGAGGGCCGTGCATCCCGCCGCTCCGCGGGAGAGCCCCGGGAGTTGCCGAGAGTCGGGGGCCCTTGCTCGGCGGGAGTGCCCGGAGCATTGCCGCGGGCCGGTGACCCTTGCGGTGCGCGAGCACCGGGGGCGTCGCCGCGGGCCGGTGACCCTTGGAGTGCGGGAGCGCCCGGGGAGTCGCCGCGCGCCACTGGCCGTCCTTCGGCGAGAGGCCCGGTGCCGGGGGGCGGGGGCCATGTGGTGCGGTGGTCTGCGGGGATGCCCGGGGTGTTGGCGGTCATGGGTTCCTCCTGCTCTGCTCGCTCCTTCCGGGCCGGCTCAGGCCACCGCAGGGGCCGGGGCGAGGCGGTTCAGGACGTCCAGGGCGAGATTGCGGGCGAGGGGCACCTTGTAGGCGTTGTCCCGCAGCGGCTCGGCGTGCGCGAGCTCCAGCGCCACGGCTCCCTCGAAGGCCTCGGGGGTCGCGGGGGCGCCCAGCAGGGCCAGCTCGGTGTGCCGGGCCCGCCAGGGCCGGTGCGCGAGCCCGCCGAAGGCGATCCCCGCCTGGTCGACGACGGTGTCGGCGACCCCGAGTACGACGGCCACCGAGGCGAGGGCGAAGGCGTACGACGCCCGGTCCCGGGCCTTGCGGTAGGCGGACGGGACGCCGGCGGTGGCGGCCGGGAGCAGCACGCCGGTGATCAGTTCGCCGGGGCAGATCCAGGTGTCCCGCTCGGGATGCTCGCCCGGCAGCCGGTGGAACTCGGCCGCCGGGAGGCGCCGGGTGCCCTCGGTGCCGTACAGCTCGACCTGGGCGTCCAGCACGGCGAGGGCGACGGCCATGTCGGACGGGTTGGTGGCGATGCAGTGTTCGGAGTGCCCGAGGACGGCGTGGTCGCGGTGGACGCCGTCCCGGGCGCCGCAGCCACTGCCGGGCTCGCGCTTGTTGCAGGGTTTGTCCAGGTCCTGGAAGTAGGGGCAGCGGGTGCGCTGGAGCAGGTTGCCGCCGGTGGTGGCGGCGTTGCGCAGTTGCCCGGAGGCGCCCGACAGGACGGCCTGGGACAGCACCGGGTAGCGGTCGCGGACGCGGGGGTCGGCGGCCAGGTCGCTGTTGCGGACGGTGGCGCCGACGCGCAGGGAGCCGTCGGGCAGCTCCTCGACGGTGTCCAGCGGCAGCCGGCCGACGTCGATGAGCAGCGCGGGGCGCTCGACGCCGAGTTTCATCAGGTCGACCAGGTTGGTGCCGCCGGCCAGATAGCGTGCGCCGGGGTGGGCCGCGTACGCCTCGACGGCCTCCTGGATGCTGCCGGGCCTGAGGTATCCGAAGCCGTTCACCGGATCACGTCCTCCACCGCCTCGACGATGCGCGGATAGGCGCCGCAGCGGCAGAGGTTGCCGCTCAGGCGCTCGCGGATCTCGGGCCGGTCCAGCGGGACGGGCCGACCGGAGGGTGCCGCGGGGTCGGTGACGTGGGAGGGGTGGCCGGCGGCGGCCTCGGCGAGCATGCCGACGGCGGAGCAGATCTGCCCCGGGGTGCAGTAGCCGCACTGGAAGGCATCGCGGTCGAGGAAGGCCCGCTGCAGCGGGTGCGGCTCCTCACCGTCGCCGCCGAGGCCCTCCACGGTGGTGATCTCGCTGCCGTCGAGGGCGACCGCGAGCAACAGGCAGCTGTTGACGCGGCGGCCGTCGGCCAGCACGGTGCAGGCACCGCACTGGCCGTGGTCGCAGCCCTTCTTCGCCCCGGTGAGGCCGAGGTCCTCCCGGAGCAGGTCCAGCAGGACACGCCGGTGGTCGACGTGCAGGGTGTGGGGCTTCCCGTTGACCCGGAGGGTGATCTCCGATGCGGGAGAGAGGCGGTTTTCACTGGTCATGGCAGGGATGGCCTTCCGGACGGGCCCTGTGTCCGTCCAGACCGCGTATCCACGCGGCGGCGCCTCACACGTCCGGAGAGCCACACCCTTCACTCACGGATAGCGGACCAGGTCCGCGGTGCGGCGGTGGCTCCGGGCTTGACGACGTAGAACTGGCTCAGCGGCAGCGAGGTGCCCAAGGGGCTGCCGCTCCCCCAGCTGGTGCCCGTGGTGTTAAAGCGCAGGGAGATGTCCCCGGCGTCACCGGGACCACCTGGAAACGTTGGGCGCCGGTGCCGTTGCACGTGTACTGCTGGAACTGCACGCTGTCGGCGGTGGCGTGCCGGCGCCTCGCGGCCCTGCCGGAGCAGGACACACCTCGCCCGGACCCGCAGTACCGCCCGCTCAGGCCGACGGCACCTCGGCCGGCTCGGCCGGGTGCACGACCACCGCTTCCGGTGCCTCGGCGGGCCGCTCCGCGAACTGGGTCCGGTACAGCTCCGCGTACCGGCCCTGCGCCGCCAGCAGTTCTTCGTGCGTGCCGCGTTCCACGATCCGGCCGGACTCCACGACGAGGATCTGGTCGGCGGCCCGGACCGTGGACAGGCGGTGGGCGATCACCACGGCGGTGCGGCCCTCCAGGGCCTCGGTGAGGGCCTCCTGGACGGCCGCCTCGGAGGTGTTGTCCAGGTGGGCGGTGGCCTCGTCCAGGATGACCACGCGCTGGCGGGCCAGCAGCAGCCGGGCGATGGTCATGCGCTGGCGTTCGCCGCCGGAGAGCCGGTATCCGCGCTCGCCGACCACCGTGTCGAGGCCGTCGGGCAGGGACCGTACGACGTCGGCCAGACGGGCGCGGCCGAGCGCGGCCCAGAGGTCGTCGTCGGTGGCGTCCGGGCGCGCCAGCAGCAGGTTGGCGCGGACCGTGTCGTGGAAGAGGTGGCCGTCCTGGGTGACCATGCCGAGCGTGCCGCGCAGGGAGGCGGCGGTGAGGTCGCGGACGTCCACCCCGCCGATGCGCACGGCGCCCGCGTCGACGTCGTACAGGCGCGGCAGCAGCTGGGCGATGGTGGACTTGCCGGCGCCGGAGGAACCGACGAGGGCGACGGTCCGGCCGGGTTCGGCGCGGAAGGAGATGCCGTGCAGGACCTCGGAGCCGCCGCGGGTGTCGAGAGCGGCGACCTCCTCCAGGGACGCGAGGGAGACCTGGTCGGCGGCCGGGTAGGAGAAGCGGACGTCGTCGAACTCGACGGCGACCGGCCCCTCGGGGACCTCACGGGCGTCCGACTTCTCCTCGATCAGCGGCTTGAGGTCGAGCACCTCGAAGACCCGCTCGAAGCTGACCAGCGCGCTCATCACCTCGACCCGGGCCCCGGCCAGCGCGGTGAGCGGGGCGTACAGGCGGGTCAGCAGCAGGGCGAGGGAGACGACCGCGCCCGCCTGCAGGGTGCCGTGCAGCGCGAACCAGCCGCCGAGGCCGTAGACGAGGGCCAGCGCGAGGGCGGAGACCAGGGTGAGGGAGGTGATGAAGACGGACTGGGCGGTGGCCGTGCGGACGCCGATGTCCCGGACCCTGGCGGCGCGAGCCGCGAACTCCGCCGACTCCTCCTCGGGGCGCCCGAACAGCTTGACCAGGGTGGCGCCGGGCGCGGAGAAGCGCTCGGTCATCCGGGTGCCCATGGCCGCGTTCAGTGCCGCCGCCTCGCGCTGCATGCGGGCCATGCGGGTGCCCATGCGGCGGGCGGGCAGCACGAACACCGGCAGCAGCACCAGCGCGAGCAGGGTGATCTGCCAGGACAGGGTGAGCATCACGGCGAGGGTGAGCAGCAGGGTGACCAGGTTGCTGACCACGCCGGACAGGGTGTTGGCGAACGCCCGCTGGGCGCCGATCACGTCGTTGTTGAGTCGGCTGACCAGCGCGCCCGTACGAGTCCGTGTGAAGAACGCGACGGGCATGCGCTGCACATGATCGAACACAGCCGTTCTGAGGTCGAGGATGAGTCCCTCCCCGAGCGTCGCCGACAGGCGCCGCCCGAGGATGCCGAGCCCCGCCTCCGCGAGGGCGACGAGCGCGATGAGCAGGGACAGCCGGACCACCGTGCCGGAGTCGTGCCCCGCCACGATCGCGTCGACGACGCGTCCGGCGAGCACGGGGGTGGCCACGGCGAGCAGTGCGGTCACCACCCCGAGCACGACGAACCGGACGATGCCCGCGCGGTGCGGGCGGGCGAAGGCGGCGATACGGCGCAGCGTGGCGCGGGCGAACGGCCGGCGCTTGTCCTGCGCGTTCATGACACTGTGCAGCTGCATCCATGCGGTGGTCTCCATGCTCATGGGAAAGAACGTAGAACCTCGACCTTCGTTGAGGTCAATGTTCCTGAGTTTTCACCCCCCGTTGGGGCGGCGCGGAGAACCTCTCCGGATGTGACTGCCGTCCCGCTTCCCCCACCTCCCCGGGAACGACTCCCCCGTCGCGTCCCCGTCCGCCAGGTGCTGTGCCTGGTGCCGCTCGTACTCGTCGCCATGGTCGCCCTACGGAACCGCTCGCTGCTCGCCGAGGGCTTCGGCCTGTTGCGCACCGCCTCCTGGCCTTGGCTGCTCGCGGCGGCCGGCGCCACCTGTCTGACCTGGGTGGCCGCCGCGTTCACCCGCCAGGGCGCGGTGGTGCAGCCGCTGCCGAAGGGGCGGCTGCTGGCCACCCAGTTCGCGGCGGCCTCGGCCAACCATCTGCTGCCCACCGGGCTGGGCGCGGGCGCGGTGAACCTGCGCTTCATGACCGTGTGCGGGGTGCCGCTCGCCCGCTCCTCGGCCGCGCTCGCCCTGTATCTGCTGGCCGAGTGCGTGGGCCGGCTCGGTCTGCTGGCCGCGCTGCTGCTGGCCTTCCCCGACGCGCTGCGGCTCGGCCCCCTGCTGCCGGCCGGCTCGGCCCTGCCGCTGCTGCTGGGCGCGGCCGGCCTGCTGCTGGTGGCGGCGGCCGTCGTGGCCGTCGTACGACCGCTGCGGGCCCGCGTGCACGCGTTCGTGCGGGACGCCCTGGGCGAGGCACGGTCGGTGCACACCCGGCCGGCCCGCGCCCTCGCGCTGTGGGGCGGCTCGCTGGCCTTCCCCGCGCTGCAGGCGGCCGGTCTCGCCGCGGTCGGCCAGGCGCTCCGGCTGCCGGTGCCGGTGACGCACATGGTGCTCGCCTACCTCGCGGCTACCGTCGCGGTGGCGCTGGTGCCCACACCGGGCGGGCTCGGCTCGGTCGAGGCCGCCCTGATCGTGGCGCTGGTCGCCGTCGGCGGCCCGGCCGCGGTGGCCACGGCGGTGGTGCTCGCCTACCGCATCATCACCGTGTGGGTGCCGCTGCTGCCGGGGGCGCTGACGCTGGGGGCGCTGGTACGGCTGAAGGTCATCTGAGGCACAGTGGTCTTCTCCAGCCGAGTCGAGGGGGTCTTTCCGTGCCGGTCCGCGTGGAGCGCCATGAGTACGTCACGACGGTCGTGCTGTCCCGGCCCGAGGCCCGGAACGCCGTCGACGGGCCGACGGCCGCGGAACTCGCCGCGGCCTTCCGGGAGTTCGAGGCAGACGATCAGGCCCGGGTCGCGGTGCTGTGGGGCGAGGGCGGCACGTTCTGCGCGGGGGCGGACCTGAAGGCGATCGGCACCGAGCGCGGCAACCGCGTGGCGGAGGGCGGTGACGGCCCGATGGGCCCGACCCGGATGCGGCTGTCGAAGCCGGTGATCGCCGCCGTCGCCGGGCATGCGGTGGCGGGCGGTCTGGAGCTGGCCCTGTGGTGCGATCTGCGGGTCGCGGAGGAGGACGCCGTGTTCGGGGTGTTCTGCCGCCGCTGGGGCGTGCCGCTGATCGACGGCGGCACGGTACGGCTGCCCCGGCTGATCGGCGCCGGCCGGGCCATGGACATGATCCTCACCGGCCGGCCCGTACCGGCACGCGAGGCCTATGCGATGGGGCTCGTGAGCCGCGTGGTGCCGACCGGACGCGCCCGCACCGAGGCCGAGGCGCTGGCCGCGGAGATCGCCCGCTTTCCGCAGGCCTGTCTGCGCAGCGACCGCGCGTCGGTCCTCGACCAGGAGGGGCTGGACGAGGAGACGGCGCTGCTCGGCGAACTCCGCCACGGGCTGGGCGTCCTGGCGCAGAGCACGGAGGGTGCCGCCCGGTTCGCCTCCGGGGCCGGACGACACGGATCCTTCACCGACCTGTGAACCGCCCCGCCCCTCCGGCTGGACACCGCACGGGCAGCCGACCCGCTCAGCCCACGCTCACCACGACCGCGCCACCCTCCGGATCGACCTGCCCCGTCCAGCGCGCGGTGAGGGTCAGGGTGCGGTTCGGCAGGGCGGTCCCGAGGGTCGGGCGCGTGCGGTGCAGGAGGCGGCCTTCCTGGTGGACCCGGAGGACCGGGCGGGTCAGCGGGGCGTCGGTGCGCAGGACGTAACGGGCGGGCCAGGCATGGGGGTTGACGCGGTTCGGGGCGATCCAGCGAAGCGGGGCCTCCACGGTGAGCGGGACTCCCGGGCCAGGCCAGGGGGCGCCCGACAGGAAGTCCAGGACGGCAACCGCCACCCGGGCGCCCTCGTCGGCCGCCGCGCCGGCGCGCTCGACGGCGTGCAGCACGTTCCCGGCGGCGAAGACCCCTGGGCGGGAGGTGTGCAGGGCGCCGTCGACGGCGGGGCCGCGGGTGCCGAGGTCCAGGGCGAGGGCACCGCGGCGGGCGAGTTCCTGGTCGGGGACGAAGTCTCCGGTGAACACGACGGTGTCGCAGGTCAGTACGGCCGTACGGCCGTCGCGGTGGCGGACGCGGACGCCGGACAAGCGGCCGTGGCCGAGGAGTTCGGTGACCGTGGTGTGCGTCAGCAGCGGAACGCGGTCGCGCAGCCGGGCCGACCGGGCGCGGGCCCGGCCGGTCTGGGCTCGAGGGTGTTCCGTGACCAGCGCGACGACCTCGGCCCCGGCCGCGCGCACGGTGGCGGCCGCCGCGTACGACACGTCCTCGGCGCCGACGACGACCGCGCGGGTGCCGACCCGCTGCCCGAACAGATGGACCGCCTGCTGGAGTTCTCCGGTGGTGTAGACGCCGGCGGGGCGGGTGCCGGGCACCAGCCGGGCGGCGCGGGGGCGTTCGCGGGCACCGGTGGCCAGGACGACGGCCCGTGCCTCGACGGTCTCGAGCCCTCCTGGACCGACGGCGATCAGCACCGGGCCACGCCCCGCCCCGAGACCGGCCGAGCCGGCGGACACCCCGCGGCCGTTCCCGGCCGACGCCGCCGCACACGCTGCGGATACACCTCCGGCCGGGGCCTTCGCGGTGGGGTGGGGTGTTGGGGACCGGGGCCCCTCCAGGGCCGGGGCGTGACCGGCCGGGGTCGGCTCCGCGGTCGCCCAGTCCAGGACCGTCACGCCGGGGCGGATCACCGCGCCCGCCCGTTCTGCGGCCTGCGTCAGCAGGCGGGCGTAACGGGGGCCGGTCAGCGGATGCGGCCACGTGCCGAAGCCGCCGTGTGCGCAGTGCCGCGGCACTCCCCCGGCCTCGGCCTCCCGTTCCAGCACCTCCACCCGCCCGGCACCGGCGGCGGCCAGCCGTGCCGCGGCGGCCAGTCCGGCGGGGCCGCCGCCGACGACGAGGACGTCGACACGGCGAGAAGTCGGCATACCCGGATGCGGTCCCGTCACGCCCGGCCCCTCTCGAACAGCTCCCGCACCGCCGCCCCGCAGTAGAACCCCTGGCACCGGCCCGCCCGGGCCCGGGTACGGCGGCGCAGGCCCTCCAGCGTGCGGGGCGGGATCGTGCCCGCGAGGACGTCCCGGATCTCGCCGCGGGAGACGCGCTCGCAGTGGCACACGAGCGTGCCGTACGCGGGGTCCGCGGCGATGAGTTCGGGGCGCTGACAGGGGCGCGGGAAGGCCTCGCCGAGGTTGGGCATGGTCACCGGGTCGAGGTCATGCACCGGGCCGAGGTCGAGGCCGTTCTCGGCCAGCAGGCCCGTCACATGGGCGGCGATGGCCAGGGACGCGGTCAGGCCGGTGGAGCGGATGCCGCCGACGGTGACGTACGCGTGCTCGGGGTGGGTGGCAATGCGATAGTCCTCCTGCCCGGTGGCCGCGCGCAGCCCGGCGTAGACGGCGGTGACCTCCTCGTTCAGGAGGGCGGGCAGGATGCGGCGGCCCTTGGACCTGAGGCCGGCCAGGCCGTCGGCGGTGGAGCCGGTGGCCCCCTTGTCGTCCAGGTCCTCGGCGGTGGGGCCGAGCAGCACGTTGCCGTAGACGGTCGGCGCGACCAGGACGCCCTTGCCGAGCGCGGTCGGGACGGGCAGCAGGATGTGCCTCACGAGCGGGCGGGCGAACGTGTCGTACACCAGGAGCTGGCCGCGGCGCGGGGTGACGGTGAAGTCCTCGTGGCCGAGCAGCCGGTCGACGGTGTCGGCGTGGAGGCCGGCCGCGTTGACCAGGTGGCGGGCGTGCAGGGTGCCGCGTGAGGTGGTCAGGCGGTGGCCGTCCGGTGTGTGACTCGCCTGCTGCACGGCCGTGTTCAGGTGCAGGTCCCCTCCGGCGCGGACCGCCTGGGTGGCGTACGCCAGGGTCGTCGTCCAGGGGCAGATGATGCTCTCGCCGGGCACGTGGAGGGCGCCGAGCGCTCCGGGGCCGAGGTGTGGCTCGCGGGCGTACAGCTCGCCGGGGCCCAGCAGGCGCGTCTCGTGGTAGTCGTTGCGCCCGGCCTTCTCGGCCAGCCGGGGCAGCGTGGCGAGCTGCTCCTCGTCCCAGGCGACCAGCAGGGCGCCGACCCGTTCGACGGGGATGCCGGAGTCGGCCGCGTAGGCTGCGAGCCGGTCGTGGCCCTCCCGGACCAGCCGGGCCTCCAGGGTTCCGGGGACCGCGTCGAAACCGGTGTGCAGGATCGCCGTGTTGGCCTTGGAGGTGCCCTGCCCGACGTCGTCCTGGGCCTCGACGAGGGCGACGCCCAGGCCGGGGTGGCGGGCCAGTTCGCGGGCGATGGCGCAGCCGACCACTCCGGCGCCGACGATGGCGACGTCGTACGTCCGGGTGGGCAGCGGGCCTTCCGCGGTGACGCTCACGCCTGGAGCAGTGCCTCGACGGCGACGCGGAAGCGGGCGCGGCGTTCGGCGGCCTGGTCGGCGCTGATGCGGGGTTCGTACACGGCGGCGGGCTTCCAGTCGGGCAGGGCCTGTTCGAGGCCCAGGGTACGGTCCGCGCCGAGGCGGGCGAGGGCGGCCGCGCCGAGTGCGGTGGCGTCGGGCAGCGCCGAGACCTCGACGGGGCGTTGCAGCAGGTCGGCCTGGGTCTGCATGAGCAGGGCGGAGCGGGTCAGGCCGCCGTCGACGCGGAGCGTGTCGAGGGGGGCGCCGAGGTCGGCGGCGGCCGCGTCGGCGAGTTCGGCGACCTGGGCGGCGATGCCCTCGCACAGCGCGCGCACCAGATGGCCGGGGCCGGTGTCGAGGCCGAGCCCGGTGACCGAGCCGCGCAGGTCGCCGCGCCACCAGGGGGCGGCGAGCCCGGCGAGGGCGGGGACGAAGGTGACGCCGCCGGTGTCGGGGACGGCGCCGCCGACGGGGTCGAGGTCGGCGGCGCCGGAGAGGACGCCGAGGTCGATGAGCCAGCGGACGGCGGAGGCCGCGGTGTAGACTTGGCCGTCCAGGCAGTAGGCGGTGGTTCCGGCGAGCCGCCAGGCCACGCAGCTGACCAGGCCGGAGGCGCCGCGCCGGGGCCGGTCGCCGGTGTGCGCGAGCAGGAACGCGCCGGTGCCGTAGGTGCACTTGGCGGCGCCGGGCGCGGTGACGCGCTGGGCGAGGAGGGCGGCCTGCTGGTCGACGATCAGTCCGGTGAGCGGGATCTCTCGGCCGAACGCCGTGGTGGTGCCGATGTGCTGGGCGTTGTCGGCCGGCTGCGGGAGCCGTTCGTCCGCCAGGCCGTACATCTCCAGCGCTCTCGGCGACCACTGCGCGCGGTCCAGGTCGAGGAGCTGGGTACGGCCGGCGGTGGCGGCGTCGGTGGCGAAGGCGCCGGTGAGGCGCTGCACCAGCCAGGCGTCGGAGGTGGTGACGACGCCCTCGCGGGTGAGGTGGCGGCGGATCCAGGCCATCTTGGGCGCGGCGAAGTACGGGTCGAGGGGCAGCCCCGTCAGGTGGCGCAACTCCTCGGCGTGACCGGCGAGTTCGGTGCACACGGTCTCGGCGCGCCGGTCCTGCCACACCAGGGCGTCGGTGAGCGGGCGGCCGTCGGCCGGGTCCCAGGCGAGGACGGTCTCGCCCTGGTTGGCCAGGCCCAGCGCGACGACGTCCTCGCCGGCCTCGGCGAGCGCCTGCCGGCCGGCGTGCACCACGGAGTCGTACAGCTCGGCGGGGTCCGCCTCGACCAGGCCGCCGGGCAGGTACCGGGGGCGGACCTCGGCGAACCCGGTGCCCAGGACGCCGCGTTCCGGACAGACCACGAGGGCCTTGGTACCGGAGGTGCCCTGGTCGACGGCGAGCACCGGAGCCGTCATCGCGCGCTACCCCATTCCGCACCGAAGATCACCGAGCCAGCCTGCCGCCGCGGCGCACCCGGCGTCAAGGAAGCCTGGCCGGCCGGGCCTTCAACTGGCCGGAAGAAATGGTTGAGTTGGCAACAATGGCAAGGCGGAACAGGCGCCTCTATAGTGACCGCCGACCAGCACCCCACACCTCCGTCCCGCCCACAGGAGGGCTGTTGCCACGCCACCCCGCCAGCTCGCCCGCGCGCCAGTGGCCGGGGGCGGCCGGCTGATGGCCAGAGAAGGACCCCGTCCCTCCTACGACCCCGCCGGCCCCGACCACGCCCTGCGCGCCGCGCTCCAGGACCTGCGCACCGGCCGCTGGATGGCCATGCGCGAGCTGCTCGCGGACACCCCGCCCGGCCGGCCCTGGACCCAGCGCACCCAGGTCCTCGGGGCGGCCGCCGCCGGCACCGACGTGGTGCGCGCCTGGCTCGCCGAGGAGCCGGGCAGCGTCCACGCCGCGGTGATGCGGGCGCGGGTCGGGGTGGAGCGGGCCCTGCGCGGCAGGCGCGAACGGCACCGCCGTACCCACGAGTTGTGGATCGAGGCCTGGGACGCCGCCCAGTCCGCCACCGGGATCGCGCCGCAGGACCCGGTGCCCTGGGTGTGCCTGCTGGCGCTGGCCCAGCTGGATCCCGAGCAGCGCTGGGAGGAGCACCGGGTGCCCGCGCCCGAGCCGATGCTGCCGCCGGGACCGTGGGGGCTGCTGGCCGAGGCCCACAAGAGGGACCCGTACAACCGCGAGGCCCACCACCGGATGCTCCAGTTCCTGTACGCGCGCGGCGGCTCGGGCCGGCTCGCGGAGGCCGCCGGCTATGCCCAGTGGGCCGCCCGGCAGGCGCCGCCCGGCTCGGCGCTGCACCTGCTGCCGCTGTACGTCCGCGTCGAGTGCTACCGGCGCGACAGCGGGCACGACGCGGCGCTCGACCTGCACTGGGTGGCGGAGGACGCGGCCCGCGAGGCGCGTCACGCCCTGCGCTCCTGGTTCGAGCACACCCACGGCGCCGAGCGCCCGCTGCCGGACCTCAACCACCTGGCCCACGCCCTGTGGGGATCGCTCCAGTTCCCCGACGCGGCCCGGGTGTTCGACGCCATCGGACCGTACTTCACGCCCCCGCCCTGGATGTACCGCACGCCCGACCGCGACCGTGCCGTGGAGGTCTTCACCCAGGCCCGGGACCGCTGCCGGGCGGCCGCGGACGGCTCCCGCCCCTGAACGGCCCCTGTCCCCTCGTGACCCGGAGGTCCCCCGCATGTCCCCCACCCCCGAGCCCGCGCCCTCCGCGGGCCTGCCCCAGCAGGACGAGGAGAGGCGGCTGCGCGAACTCGGCTACCGGCCGGTGCTGGCCCGCCGCATGGGCGGCTTCGGCAACTTCGCGATCAGCTTCTCGGTGATCTCGATCCTGTCCGGCTGCATGACCCTGTACGGCTTCGGCCTGAACACCGGCGGCCCGGCGGTGATGCTGTGGGGCTGGGCGGGCGTCGGCCTGTTCGTGCTGTGCGTCGGCCTCGCGCTCGCCGAGGTCACCAGCGCCTATCCGACCTCGGGCGCCCTGTACTACATGGCCGACCGGCTCGGCGGCCGGCGCTGGGGCTGGTACACCGGCTGGCTGAATCTGCTCGGTCTGCTCGGCGCGATCGCCGGTATCGACTACGGCGCCGCCCTGTTCACCGGCGCGTTCGCGAACCTGCAGTGGGGCTTCACGCCGACGCCCGGGACGACCATGCTGATCTTCTGCGCCATCCTGCTGCTGCACGCGGTGCTGAACCTGTTCGGCGTGCGCCTGGTCAGCCTGCTCAACTCGGTCAGTGTGTGGTGGCACCTGGCGGGCGTCGCGCTCATCGTCGGCGCACTGACCGTCGTCCCCGACCACCACCAGTCGGCGTCCTTCGTGTTCACGAAGTTCGTCAACGAGACCGGCTGGCACAACCCGCTCTACGTGGCGGCGATCGGCCTGCTCCTCGCGCAGTACACCTTCTCCGGCTACGACGCCTCCGCCCACCTGTCCGAGGAGACCTCGCGGGCCTCGGTGTCCGCGGCACGCGGCATCGTGCGGTCCATCTGGGCGTCCTGGATCGCCGGCTTCGTCCTGCTCGCCGGGCTGACCTTCGCCATCCAGAACTACGACGCCACGCGCAACACGGCCACGGGTGTGCCGCCCGCCCAGATCCTGCTCGACGGCCTGGGCACCGGCGGCGCGCGGGCCCTGCTGCTGGTGGTGATCGTCGCCCAGGTGTTCTGCGGCAACGCCGAGGTCGCCGCGGCCAGCCGGATGGTGTTCGCGTTCAGCCGCGACGGCGCGCTTCCCGGCTCGCAGCTGTGGCGCACGGTGAGCGGCCGCACCCAGACACCCGTCGCCGCCGTCTGGCTGTCCGTCGTCGTGGCCGGTGTCCTCGCCCTGCCCTCGCTGTACTCGGCGACGGCGTACAACGCGGTCACCGCCATCAACGTCATCGGCATCACCCCCGCCTACGCCATCCCGGTGCTGCTGCGGCTGCGGGCGGGCGACCGTTTCCGGCCCGGTTCGTGGCAACTGGGCCGCTGGAGCAGGCCGATCGGCTGGATCGCGGTGGTCTGGGTGGCCCTGGTGACCGTGCTGTTCTGCCTGCCGCAGGCCTCGCCGGTCACCGTCGACTCGATGAACTACGCGGCGATGGCGCTCGCCGTCGTGCTGGTCCTCGCGACCATCTGGTGGTACGTCGCCCGCCGTTCGTACGGCACCCCGACCGCCGCCGCGTACGGCAGCGACCGCGACCAGGCGGAACTCGCGGAGGGCATCATCTGAGCCGGCGCCCGTGAGTCACTGCCCGAGTCGCTGCCCGAGGAGCGCCGGTCCGAGTGCGAACTGGTGTTCCGGATACGGCAGGATGAGCGATCGCGCCGGTCGACGGGGTTCCTCCGGCCGGCGCGATCGCACATCCGGCACATCGAGCAGGTGACAACGTGACGAGACTCCACAACTCCCCGGCAGGCGCGCACCCCGGAGGTGACCGGTGAACCGCGCGCTGACCCTGGACGACCTCGTCCTCGCCGGAATCTCGGTGGCGGCGGGCCTGTTGCTCGCGTTCATGTCCCGCACTCTGCTGCGCTGGCTCGCCAAGCACGCCAAGCGGACCCGCTGGAGCGGCGACGACGTCATCGTGGACGCGCTGCGCTCGGTCGTGCCCTGGGCGGCGATCGCGGGCGGTGCGGCGGCGGCCGCGGCAGTGCTGCCGCTGACCCGGACGGTCCAGCATCACACCGACCAGGTCCTCGAGGTGTGGCTGATCTTCGTGGTGACCCTGTCCGCGGCCCGGGTGATCGCCGGTCTGGTCCACACGGTCACCCAGTCCCGCTCGGGCGTGGCGGGTTCGGCGACCATCTTCGTCAACATCACCCGGATCCTGGTCCTGGCCATCGGCTTCCTCGTGGTCCTGCAGACCCTCGGTATCTCCATCGCGCCCCTGCTGACCGCCCTGGGCGTCGGCGGTCTGGCGGTCGCCCTCGCCCTGCAGGACACCCTCGCCAACCTCTTCGCGGGCATCCACATCCTGGCCTCCAAGACGGTCCAGCCGGGCGACTACATCCGGCTCGGCAGCGGCGAGGAGGGGTACGTCGTCGACATCAACTGGCGTCAGACGACGGTCCGTCAGCTCTCCAACAACCTGGTGGTCATCCCCAACGGCCAGCTCGCCAAGGCCAACATGACCAACTACACGCATCCGGAGCAGCGGTTGACGGTGCTGGTGCAGGCCGGCGTCGGCTACGACTCCGACCTGGAGCACGTGGAGCGGGTCACGGCGGAGGTGGTCGCCGAGACCATGCGCGAGGTCGAGGGCGCCGTACCGGAGCACGAGCCCGCGATCCGCTTCCACACCTTCGGCGACTCCCGCATCGGCTTCACGGTGGTCCTCGGCGTCGGCGAGTTCAGCGACCAGTACCGCATCAAGCACGAGTTCATCAAGCGCCTGCACCGCCGCTACCGCGCGGAGGGCATCTCCATCCCGGCCCCCACCCGGACGGTCGCGCTGCAGCAGGGTGCGGTGGTGATCCCGCAGCAGCGGAGCGGGGAGGAACGGGCACCGGGGGCGGCCCTGGGCGACTAGGTGTACTCGGCCAAGAGGTTGGTGACTCGCGCCGGTCTTGGTGACCCACGCTAATGCCCGGCTGACCTTTCACGGCCGGGGCGGCGCAGGCCGGCCCGCACGACTCGGGCGTCCCGGTCATGCGGTGCCGGCCGGCGCGGGTCCGGCCCCCTGCTACGGGCTCTCCAGGGATTCGCGCCCCTGGACCACGCACAGGGCCCAGATGATGAACCCGGACAGCGCGATCATCACGACGGACCACACCGGGTAGTACGGCAGGGACAGGAAGTTGGCGATGATCACCAGCCCGGCGATGGCCACGCCGGCGACGCGTGCCCACAGCGTCGGCGTGGACAGGCCGAAGCTGACGATCACAGCGATCGCGCCCAGCACGAGATGGATCCAGCCCCAGGTGGTGAGGTCGGCCTTGAAGACGTAGTTGGGCGTCGTCACGAAGACGTTGTCCTGGGCGATCCCCATGATGCCCCGGAACACACCGAGCAGCCCGGCGAGCAGCAGCATGACGCCCGCGAAGGCCGTCAGGCCGCCCGCCCAGGCCTGCCTGGTGCTGCGGGGGTGGGCGCGAGCGGAGGGGGTCGTGGTCATACGAGGGCCTCGATTCGTTCTCGTGGGCGCGCCTCAGCGCCCGGAGGGGGCGTGGAAGGTGTCGGAGGGCTGGGCCGGGCGGCCGCCGCTGAGGACCAGCTCCTTGGCCCTGCGGAACTCGTCGTCGGTGATCTCACCGCGGGAGCGCATGGCGGAGAGCTTGGCGAGCTCGTCGGCGCTGCTGGTGGCGGTTCCGGCCTGCGCGGTCTGCCGGACATAGGAGTCGAAGGCCTCCTGCTGGGCGCGCGCCTGCGCCACCTCCCGCTCCCCCATGCCCTTGCCACGGGCGATCAGGTAGACCAGGACGCCCAGGAAGGGCACCACGATCACGAAGAGTGTCCAGGCGGCCTTGGCCCAGCCGTTCATGCCGTCGTCGCGGAAGACGTCGACGATGACCCGGAACAGCAGGACGAACCACATGATCCACAGGAAGAACACCAGCATGGACCAGAAGACACCCAGCACCGGATAGTCGTACGCGAGGTAGGTCTGCGCGCTCATGTCTTTCCTCCTCCAGGGCACCGGCTCGCGCTGGTCGCCGAGCCCTTTTCTGCCGTTCTCACCCTGCACACGGCCGGCACGGCACGTCCTCACCCGACGCGGGTGATCGTGCGCCCGCTCAGTCCATGGGGCCGGGTACGCCCGGCAGCGCCCCGCTCCTGCGCAGCGCGGCCCGCCACGCGAAGGCGACCGCCAGCTCCACCAGGCCCAGCAGCACCAGCCACAGACCGAGCAGCCGGGTCAGCGCCCGCGCCGACTCGGCGGGCAGCACCAGCACCACGATCCCGGCCACGATGCCGAGCAGCGCGGCACCCAGGACGACGCCTCGGTGCGGCAGGTCCTTGGCCGCGATCGCCGTGTGGAGGGTGAGGACTCCGGACACCAGCCACACGAGCCCGACGACCAGCGACAGCGCGGTGATGGTCTGCAGCGGATGCCGCAGGCAGAGCACTCCGGCCAGGACGTACAGCACGGCGACCAGAAGGGCGGGAAGCCGGTCTACGTGCTCCTCCCGCGCGAACGCCGTCACGAACCGGATCGCGCCGCCGAGCAGCAGGTAGAGGCCGAGGACGACGGCGAGGACATGCAGCGTCTCGTCCGGCCACGCGAGGATCAGCACGCCCGCCGCGAGCGTCACGATCGCCGAGGTCAGGATCCAGGTCCAGGAGCGGGCGAGCTCCGTCATGGCCGGTCCGGGGCCGCCGGTGCCGCCCTCGCCGGGCGGGTACGACAGCCCGGACCGCGGCTGCTGTCCACGCGGTGGGGTCATGGCTCCTCCTCGCGCGCTCGGTACAGGCCGCGCCCGGACTGCCGGAGGGACGGCCCGCGGCCCTGGAGGAGACAGCTTTCCGGGGGCGGCCGGTGCGCCGGATCACCCGCCGCGGGTGATCCCTCCGCCCGGACCGGGCGGTGGGCTGGATCGCACGCGCGCACGCACGCAGGGGCGCCCGGCCGCCGGCCCAGGAGGGTGGATCATGACCGCACCGAGTGCCGTCACCGTCGCTGCGTCGCCGGAGGACCGGGCGGCCCAGGGCAGGAGGGCGCGCAGCCGCGCGCCGCGCTCGGTCCACGGCGTGTTCGACGCCGCGCCGGACCGGCCGGACGTGGTCGACGTGCTGGAGCGGCAGTCGGCCACTCGGGTACCGGAGTTGGTACCGATCCGCTACGGCCGCATGCTCGCATCCCCGTTCTGCTTCTACCGTGGCGCGGCGGCGGTCATGGCGGCGGACCTGGGCCCACTGCCCCGGACCGGGCTCCAGGTCCAGCTCTGCGGGGATGCCCATCTGCTGAACTTCGGGCTACTGGCCTCGCCGGAACGGCATCTGGTGTTCGACATCAACGACTTCGACGAGACCTTCCCCGGCCCCTTCGAATGGGACGTGAAGCGGCTGGCGGCCAGTCTCGCCGTGGCGGGGCGGAACAACGGCTTCACGGAGAAGGAGCAGGACGACGCGGTGCGCACGTGCGTGCGGGCCTACCGGGAACGGATGCGGGAGTTCGCCGGCATGCGCACCCTGGACATCTGGTACGCCCGCGACGACGCCGACCGGTTGCGCGGGCTGCTGGCGGCCTCGATGGACGAGGGGAGCAGGCGCCGTACGGCCCAGGCGGCCGCCCGTGCCCGTTCCCGGACGCATCTGCGGGCCTTCGCCAAGCTCACCCGGCGCACGCCCGAGGGCCGCCGCATCGCCGCGGACCCGCCGCTGCTCACCCCCCTGCGGGAGCTGCGGGGCGAGAGCGCCCCCGACGAGGAGGACAGGCAGCTCCAGGCACTGCTGGAGTCGTACGCGCGCAGTCTGCCCTCGGACCGCCGGCACCTGCTGCGGCGCTACCGACTGGTGGACGTGGCGCGGAAGGTGGTCGGGGTCGGCAGTGTCGGCACCCGGTGCTGGATCCTGCTGCTGCTCGGCCGGGACGACGACGATCCGCTGCTGCTGCAGGCCAAGGAGGCGCAGGAGTCGGTGCTCGCGGCGCACACGGACGGCGAGCGGTACGACAACCAGGGCCGCAGGGTGGTGACCGGCCAGCGGCTCCTTCAGGCGGCCGGTGACATCTTCCTGGGCTGGACGCGCGTCGTGGGCCTCGACGGGTGCGACCGGGACTTCCACGTACGGCAGTTGTGGGACTGGAAGGGCAGCTTCCGGCCGGAGAGCTGGGACCCGGAGCTGCTGAACCTGTCCGGACGGGTGTGCGGGGCCGCCCTGGCGCGGGCGCATGCGCGCTCCGGTGATCCCGTCGCCATCGCCGCCTACCTCGGCGGCGGGGACCGCTTCGACCGCGCGCTGACCGGGTTCGCGCAGGCCTACGCGGACCGCACCGAGCGGGACTTCGAAGCGTTGGGCGCGGCGGCTTGCTCGGGCCGGATCCTGGCGGCCGATCTGTGAGGGAAAGCTACTCGGGCAGTCCGCGTACGGCGCTCACTCCGGCAACTGCCGCATTTCGACGACCCGGAGTCCCAGCGACTGGCAGCGGTTCAGCAGCCCGTAGAGCTGCGCCTCGTCGATGATGGGACCGAACAGCACCGTCTGACCGGACATCGTGACGTGATCGAGCTCGGGGAAGGCCTCGGTGAGGGTCTCCGACATCTGTCCGTCGATGCGGATCTCGTAGCGCATGGGCCGTTCTCCCGCCGCGGGCCTGCTGCGGTCTTGCCCCCGATCCTGCGCCGCCCGGCCGCACCGGGCCTCACCCGGCACAGGTGATCCGGGGCCCGGGCTGCTTCAGTGCGACAGAGCGATCTTGAACGTGATGATCGCCAGGCCGAGCAGCAGATTGACCGCGGCGGTGCCCGCCACCAGCCGCCAGGTTGCTCCCGCCTGTCGTGCGCCGGCCGCGGACCAGCCCACCTGGCCGGCCACGGCGACGGCGACCGCGAACCAGATCGCGCCGCCGACGTCCAGGCCGAGCAGCGGGCTGATGGCGACGGCGAGGGCAGGCGGGACGGCCGCCTTGACGATCGGCCACTCCTCGCGGCACACCCGAAGGACCGTGGGCCGGTCCAGGGCCCGTTGCGCGAGACGGGCCCCGAACAGCTGGGCGTGGACGTGGCCCACCCAGAAGACGAGGCCGGTGAGCAGCAGCAGGACGACCAGTTCCGCGCGGGGGAACTTCCCCAGCGCGCCGGCACCGATCACCACGGACGCGGCGAGCATCGATCCGTACACCGCACCCGTGTAGTCGGCGTGCGCACGGCGCTCGGTACGCCGCTCGGCACGCCGTTTGCGGGCCTCGGTGCGACCGGTGGCGGACATCGCCCTCGCCTTCATCCCCGCTCACTCCATGGCGCTCGCGACCCCGGCGGCAGGCGCGCCGCCCTGCGAGGCCCGCGCACCGCGCGCCGGCGCGCTCGGCAGGTGCGGGGTGACGAGGAGGCTCGCGAGGGTGATCCCGCCGGTGGCGAGGATCGCCGCCTTCAGGCCGTCGAGCTGTGCCGAGGCGTACGAGGAGGTGAGGGCGTCGACCTCGGACGGTGGCAGTCCGGCCCGCTGGGCGGCCGTGCGCACCTGGTCGGTGGGCACGAAGCTGATCCCGGCCTCCAGGCGGACGCTGGTCTGCTGCTTGGTCTGGGCCGACAGCTGGGGGTGGCTCTCCACCCCGGCGGTGAACGCGTGCGCCAGCGCCCCGATGAGTATCGACCCGATGAGCGCGGTACCCAGCGCCGAACCCAGGTTCTGCGCCGTGAACTGCAGGCCGCCGACCTCGCTGCGCTCCGCCTCGCCGGCACTCGACTGGACGACGTTGCCCAGCTGGGAGGCGAGCAGCCCCATGCCGATGCCGAGCACCGCCATGGCGCCGGCGAACTGCGCGTTGTCGATCTTCGGTTCGATGGAGGCGAGCAGCCACACGATGGACACGGCCAGCGTCAGCAGGCCCAGCCGGACGACCCGGCGCGGCCCCAGGGTGCGGCCGAGCCGGGCGGCACCCAGGGAGGTGACCAGCATCGTGACGGACACCGGCAGCAGCCTGAGCCCCGTCTGGAACGCGTCGAATCCCTGCACCACCTGCAGGTACAGCGGGATGGTGAAGAACAGTCCGAGCAGGATCAGGTTCTGGCTCAGCAGGGTGAGCAGACCGGAGCGCAGGGGCGGCCGGCCGAACAGGGACAGGTGCACCAGGGGGTCCGCGCCCGAGGCCTCCCGCCTGCGGTCCCAGCGCACGAACAGGGCCAGCACGGCCACCCCGGCGGCGACGACGAACAGGGTGGGCGCGAAGCCCAGGACGGTGAAGGGCGGGTTGCGCGGGTGCACCCAGCCCCAGGTGCTGCTCTGCAGCACACCGAGCACGCCCAGCCCCAGTCCGCCCGCCGAGAGCACCGCGCCGACCACGTCCAGCCGGGGCGGCGGCCCGGTCCTTTCGGCCTCCTTGATCACCCGGTGGAACAGCAGGACGACGAGGACGACCACGACCTCGCCCGCGAAGACCAGCCGCCAGGTCAGGTACGTCGTCACCCAGCCGCCCAGCAGCGGGCCGACCGCGATGCCGGCCCCCGCCAGTCCGCCGATCACGCCGTAGGCGACGGCCCGGTCCCTGCCGCGGTAGGCCTCGGCGACCAGGGCCGCCATCGCGGGCAGCACCATCGCGGCGCCGAGTCCCTCGATCACCGACCAGCCCAGCGCGAGCACCCACAGGGTGGGCGCCAGGGCGGTGAGCGCCGAACCGGTGCCGTAGACGATCAGGCCGAGCAGGAACAGCCGGCGGCGGCCGTGGATGTCGCCGAGCCTCCCCCCGATGATCATGAACGCGGCCATGACCAGGGCGTACAGGGTGATCACGGCCTGGATGGCGGTGACCGAGGTGTGGAAGTCCTCGACCAGTCGGCTGATGGAGACGTTCATGACGGACGTGTCCAGGACCATCAGGAACTGGGCCGTCCCCAGCACCATGAGGGTGCGCCAGTGTCCCATGGTGTCCACCACCTCGCCGAGTGCTCCCGCCCCCTCAGGGGAGCGGGAGATGCCGCTGCGCGCCTCACCCGTCACGGGCGAGCCGCCCGGCGCCGTCAGCCCTCCCGATCAGATCAGCCCGTGGTCACGGGCCCGGCGCACCGCCTCGGCGCGCCCGTTCACGCCGAGTTTCCGGTAGGCGCTCTTGAGGTGGGTCTTCACCGTGTTGACCGAGACGTACAGATCGGCGGCGATCTCCTCCGTGGACATCAGGTCGGCCAGTCTGCCCACGACCTCGCGTTCGCGCCCGCTGAGCTCCTCGACGACCGGGGACGAGGGCTCCTCGGCCGCCCCCGGACCGCCAGGCGAGGCCGGGCCGCCCGGGGCGAGCCAGTCCGCGGCCAGGCCCTGCAGCGGCGGTGTGCCGAGCAGGTGCCGGATCCGCGGTCCGGCTTCCAGGAACGGGCTCCGCAGCCTCTCCCGCCGGGCCTCCAGCAGGGCACGGGCGAGCAGTCTGCGCGCGGTGGCGGCGTCGGACTCCTGCGCGGCACCTGCGCGCACCAGCGCGGACCGGACGGTCGCCCTCGGTCCGGTACGGCCCTGCGTCCGCACGTGGTCGAGCAGGTCGACCGCCGCTTCGTGGTCGCCCGCGGCGAACCGGGCCCAGGCCAGCTCCGCCGCGCACCCGGGCTCACCGTCGCAGGGGACGTCGTCGAGCACCTTCAAGGCGCTGTCCGGGCGGCCCTCGGCCAGATGGGCCGCGGAGGCGACCAGCGCCGTCTGCGCCTGTGCCCAGGGAGAGGTCACCAGGGCCGGTACGTCCAGGCCGGCCACCGACGCGGCCGCCCGTGGCTCCCCCCGCGCCAGCAGCAGCCGCGCCGTCGCGAGGCACCGGCCGGCGGCCGTCACCGGGTCGCCCGGCACTCCCGAGTCCGCCGACTCGTCCAACAGGGCCTGTGCCTCGTCCAGTTCGCCGCGATCGACGGCGACGGCCGCCAGCACCAGCAGCGCGAGGCCCGAGCCGCAGGACCGGGGGCGGTCGAGGCCGTACTTCTCCGCTTCCCGCCGGGCCGCCCGCGCCCTGCGCTCCGCCCGGCACAGCCAGCCGTTGAGGTAGTCGATCAGCGCGAGCTGCCCGAGGGAGTCCTCGCGCGGCAGCGCCGTGGCGACGCCGCTGGGGCATCCGGCCACCTCGGACAGGGCGGCGCGCGCCTCGTCGAAGCGCCCGGCCCACAGCCGGGCCGAGCCCAGGTGGGTCAGCAGCAGGGCGGTGAACTCGGGGTGTCTGTCCAGCAGTTGGGCGGGCATCTCGCCCCGCAGTTCCTCGGCCGTCGCCACGGCCTGCTCGGCCATGCCGGGCGAGCCGGTCAGCCGGGCCGCCAGGGACTGCAGCAGCGCGCAGCTCAGCCGGCCCGCGGCGTCCGGCCGCGAGGCGAGGCGCTGCTCGGCCCGGCGCAGCTGGACCAGGCCGTGTTCCACGTCGTACCCGGACAGTTCGCGCGCGGCACGCACGAGGTCCGCCGCCGCGGTCGTCGCCTCGGGCCCCATACGGGAGAACAGCTCGGCGAGCTCGCTCGCGCGCAGGCCGGTGAAGAGCTGCCCGATCGCCAGGTCGTCGACGAGTGCCTGGGCGGTGAAGTTCCAGTCGCCCGCGGCGGCGCCGTGCGCCAGTGCCTCGGGCAGGGCGCCGGAGCCGCGCAGCCACCGCGCGGCGCGCCGGTGGAGTTCGCTCTCCAGCCCGGGCGAGCGGACCCTGAGATGGACCCGGAGGATCTCTCCGAACAGCGGGTGCAGGCGGTACCACGAGTGCCCGAGGTCCTCCACGAACGCGTTCTGGCCGTGCAGTGCGGCGAGGGCCTGTTCGGCGCCGCCGCGCCCGGTCAGCTCCGCCACCAGTGCCGGGGTGAACCGCTCCAGGACGCTGACGCGCAGCAGGAGGTCCTGGGTGCGGGCCGGCTGCCGTTTCAGCACCTCTGCCAGCAGGAAGTCGGCGATCTGGCTGCGGCCCGCCTCGAAATCCTTCAGGTACGTCTCGGGGTCCGGGCTCTGCCGGGCGGCCAGGGCGCACAGGCGCAGCCCGGCGGCCCAGCCCCTGGTGCGCTCGACCAGGGCACGGGTGGCCTCCGCGGGGAGGCGCAGCCCGTGCAGGTCCAGGAGCGCGGCGGCCTCCTCGACGGTGAAGGCCAGTTCGGCGTCCCGGATCTCGGTCATGGCCCCGGCCGCCCGGTAGCGGTGCAGCGGCAGCAGCGGCTCGGTGCGGGTCACGAGGACCAGGCGCAGCCCCTGCCCGGCGTGGTGCAGGACGAACTCCAGCTGCTGTGCGATCCGTGCGGAGGTCACCCGGTCGAACTCGTCCAGCACGAGGACGACGGGCCGCTGCCGTCCGCTCAGTTCGTCGGCGAGGCGGGCCAGCAGTTTGTGGTCCACGCGATGCGCCTCGCCGGGGCAGCCGAGGTCGGCCGGGAGCGGTACGCCGGCGGACCGCAGGGCCTGGAGCACATAGGCCCAGAGGACTCCGCAGCCCTGGTTCCCCGCCTCGTTGGTGAACCAGGCGACCGGCGGTGCGAGCCGGGCGGCCCAGTCCGCGACCAGCAGGGTCTTGCCCGCGCCGGCCGAGCCGTTGACCATCGTCAGGGGGGTCTGGAAGGCCTGGTCGAGGCGTTCGGCGAGGCGCGGGCGCCGCAGGAACGTGGCCGGCGTGGCCGGGAGGGCGAACCGGGTCTGCAGGAACGGCTCTCCCAGGGGATCGACGTGCGTGACGGCCGATTGCCTCAGCTGCTTCTGTCGCGTGGTCACAGGGTCCACCGCCCTGTCATGAGACGTGCGGAGGGGGCTCCACTCGATCAGGATCCCAGTCTTACGGCCCTCGCGCAGTTCCGCACGGCGCCGGTCGGCCCATCCACGGTTCCCCGCACCGCCCCCGAAGGTCCCCGAGGTGGCCAGGGCCGACGACCGGCTCCGGCGCGCGCCCCCGTCAGCGTGCGTCCCCCGGCGCAGGCGGCTTGCCGCGTGCCGCCTCGAGCTGCACCCTGCCCGCGGCCGCCAGCAGCGCGAGCAGGGCCAGGACGCCGAGCAGGACGAGGACCAGCAACAGGACGGTGAGCACCGTCGGATGGTTCCAGAGCGCGAAGACGAGCGCGATGACCAGCAGGGCGAGGAGCGTGACGGCCCGGCGGTAGGCCAGCGCATACGCGCCGACGCGCCCGGCGCTGATGTGATGGCCGGCCGCCCAGCGCGCCGCGGAGTCGGCCGTGTGGTCGGAGTAGCCGCGGACGGCCACGGGCAGTCGTCCCGGGCCGATGAGATAGGCGCCCAGGGCGATGACCACGCCCAGCACGATGGCCGTACGCAGGCTGACCCGCAGGAAGCGCAGCAGGGTGTCGAAGACGGCTGCCGCCGCGGCCCTCGACTGCACCTGGGGCGGCAGGTGGTCGAGGTAGTAGCGGCGCGCCACGACCAGGCCGACGGCCACTACCAGGCAGGCGAAGGCGGCGCCCAGTGCGGTGCGCGCCAGGGCCCGGCGCCGGTGGTGGGCCAGGAACACCCCGGCGGCACCCAGGATGACGACGAGCACCGGGAACCAGTTCCCGACGGCGTCGAGGAGGCGGGCACCCTTGCGGAGCTTGGCGAGCTGGTCGGAGTGGAACAGCACCAGTTGCTTGTTCACCTGCGGGATCTTGCTGGCCGGTTTCAGGCCGGCGTCGACGAGTTCGCTCTTCACCCGGTCGACGGCCGTACCCACGTCCAGGGTGACGGTGCCGTCGCTGACCCCGAACGCTCCTCGTCCCTTGCCGGTCAGGGCGTGCACGACGGCGTTGTGGGCGGCGCGGTTGGCCTCCCGCCACACCGTCGCGAAGGCGCCGCTGTGAACGACGCGGGTGGCGATCCTGGTCACGGCCGAGTCCACGGCGGAGTCGATCTGCGGTCCGAGCCGGCTGATCGCGTCGGCGGCGAGTGGCGGCAGACCCTGGGACTGCAGCCAGGACGCGATGTCCCCGGCGACCTTCTTGCCGTCGACGTGGGCTCCCACCGCCTCGGTGATCCGATGGACCGCCGCGTCCTGGACGGCCGGCTCGGTGGCCAGCGGCGCGACCGTGGAGACGTACCGGTCGGTGTCGAGCGCGATGTCGTGCACCCAGGTGGCGAGCAGCGCGACGGGAACGAGGATGCAGGTCAGCACGATGAGCACGGCCGAGGCGGCGTTGCGCGCGAAGCGGCCCCCTGCGGAACCTCGGGAACGGCCGGTCGGCGGCCCTTCACGCCCACCCCCGGCCGAGCCTTCACGGCCCGACGTTGGCGGCACCGGATCGGTCCGACCCGGCTCCCGCCCCGACCGCTGCGGCCCCTGCCCCGACCGGTCCCCTTCCCGGCCCGGCCGGTCCACCTCCCTGCCCGGCCGGTCCGAACCGCCATCCGAACGGTCCGAGCCCCCACCTGGCCGGTCCGCCTTCCCGCCCGGTGGCTGGTCCAAGCCCGGCCCCGACAGGTCCGACTCCGGACCCGACCGATCCAAGACCTGATCCGACCGACCCAAGCCCGGACCCGACCGGGCCACGCTCGGACCCGACCAGTCCGAGTCCGGCTCCGCTCGGTCCGATCCCCCGAACGGCCGATCCACCACTACCCGATGCGAGCCCGGATCCGCACGACCCGATCCCCTACCCAGCCTCTCCCCCGCTCCGCCCGCCTGCTCCGACCTC
Organism: Streptomyces sp. NPDC001393; assembly: GCF_053597455.1. Lineage (NCBI taxonomy): Bacteria > Bacillati > Actinomycetota > Actinomycetes > Kitasatosporales > Streptomycetaceae > Streptomyces > Streptomyces sp. NPDC001393. The sequence goes on along the minus strand of NZ_JBSFIH010000039.1, from coordinate 42,023 downwards.
TCACCCGGCCGGTCCAAGCCCGGCTCCGCCCGGCCCGAGCCCCCATCCGGCCGATCCCACCCCCCACTCGCCCGCTCCAGGCCCCCACCCAGCCAGACCGAGCCCCGAGCCGGTCGGTCCGGACCACGATCCCGGTGATGTGGGGTGCTGCGCCGCCCCTGCCCGTCGCCCGGCCCGTGCGGGGCCAAGTCCGGTGGCTGCGGGGCGGGCGGCTTGGTCACGGGGCCTCCGGCGTGGTGATTTGCCTTGGTACCCCCATTGCGTCAGCCCCCTCGACGTTCCGCGCGCCGGGTGGACCGGACGGGCGACGCCGCACCGCCCTCGGCGAGCGAGGCTTCACAAGTCCCGCGCCCGTCGCTCGCGCCGCGGCGGCGGGCTGCCGAGGCGGGCCGCCAGGAAGGGCTCCTGCGCCAGTACGGCGCCCGCGCTGACGGCGACGGCCGCGGCGACGCACACCACGATCAGCCAGGACAGCAGCACGAACACGGACCCCACGGGGCCGTAGTCGGCGAGGGCGCGGTCGAGGGCCCTCGGCATGTACAGACGCGCGGTCACCGCCAGCACGGTGAGGACGGTCGCCGTGATCAGGGCACCCGGCAGCAGGGGCTTCCAGCCGACCAGGCCGCCGAGCAGCAGATGCTGGGTCCACCACCACAGGCCCACCTGGCTGGCCCAGGTGAGAGGGATGCCGAGCCAGGCGCCGGCTCCGAAGCCGTCACGCAGGGGGCCCTGGAGCACCAGGACACCGAGCCACAGGGCCAGCCAGGCCAGCCACCGCCAGGGGGCGATCCGGGTACCGCTACGCGGGATCTCCCAGGCCCGCTTGCACAGTCGTTGCATCGCCCGGCTGACCGCGGTGGCCGACAGCAGCACCATCAGTCCGCCCACCACGCCGGTGGTCTGTTTCAGGTCTGCGGACTTGGGCTGGAGCGCCTGCTCGAGCTCGGCGCGCGTCGTGCTCGTCAGCCCGAAGACCGCTGTCACGGAGGCGATCAGCTGATGGCACACGGCCTGCGGAGCGTACGCCGCGATGACGAACAGCAGGGGGACCGCGGTCAGGAAGCACTGCGCCGCGAGGCGGGTGGCGGAATCGAAGATGTTCACGGACACCATGCGTTCCGCGAGATGGGTGACCACGGGGAACCGGCTCTCCGCCCTCCGGTGCACCGACTTCGCCCAGGCGGTCAGCCTCCGAGCACGCTCTGCCGCCGCCATCAGGGTCCCAGCGGAAAACTCTGCGGGCACGACAAGCGGCCCCCGCCTGCTGACAGCGCCCCGACGGTCGGCATCACATCGCTCCTTTCCGACTGTGACCAGCGTGGCGGGCCCGGCGCCCCGCGGCACCCCGGAGTTGAATGTGCGGGCCCTCGCGCCGCGTGGTGGACTGGAAAGGCAACGGGGGACGGCGAGCGTCGTCCGCGGGTCGCTGCCGGGGCGCGGACGGGCGAGCGGTTCCGGTTCCCCTGCGCCTCACGAGGAGAAGTCATGGACAGCGTCGAAGAGATGGGGCCCGTCGACTACCTGGTCATCGAGTTCCCCGGCAACCGGATGACGGGAGAGGCGTTCCCGCTGCTGGTCGACCTCGTCGACCGGGGGATCGTCCGGATCATCGACCTCGCCTTCGTGCGGAAGGATACCGACGGCTCGGTCGTCGCACTGGAGTTGCAGGACGTCGGCGGCGAGACCGACCTGACCGTCTTCGAGGGAGCCTCGGCCCGTGTGCTCGACCAGAGCGACCTGGAGGAGGCGGCCAACGCCCTGGAGGCCGGCAACTCCGCCGCGGTGCTGGTCTACGAGAACCTGTGGGCCGCTCCCCTGGCCGGCGCGCTCAGGCGCAGCGGGGCCCAGCTCGTCGCGAGCGGCCGTATTCCGGTGCAGGCTCTGCTGGCGGCGTTGGACGCCACGGAGCAGACGGTGCCGCCCGGGGGCTCCGCGGCCGCCTGAACCGGGGTGTCCCGCATTCCGCCGCATCGACCATGGGAGATGACCGAACATGCCCGGACTGCTCCGCGGTGTCGCCCGCACGGCCGTCGTCGCCGGTACCGCCACCGCCGTGTCCAACCGCGTTTCACGGCGGCAGGCCGGCCGGTGGGCCCAACAGGACTACGAGCGGCAGCAACAGTACGCACAGCAGCAGTACGCGCAACAGCAACAGGCGCCGCCCGCTCCCGCCGCACCGCCGACCGCCGCCGACGACATGACCGAGAAGATCGACCAGCTCAAACAGCTGGCGGATCTGAAGGCCCAGGGAGTCCTGACGGACGAGGAGTTCGCGAACCAGAAGCGCCTACTCCTGGGCTGAGCCCCGGCCCGGCGACGATCCGCGGCATTGGGGGCGGCCACCGGCTCTCATGGTCCGCCTTCGCTCGGGCGGCCGGCTGGTCGGGTCCGGCCGCCGGGTCAGTGGGCGCGGCCACCCGTCATCGACGAGTGAGTGCTTGTCATGACCATCAAGGGCGGCTTCCGGTTGCACGGACGCGGCACCTAATCCAGCCGGGACCCCTGTCGAGCGGACCCCGATCACGAGATATCTTGATGTCGAGCAATGTTGCAGACGTGGAGCGGAGCACCCGGTGACTGACTCGACCATCATCTACACCTACACAGACGAGGCCCCGGCCCTGGCGACGCATTCGTTCCTGCCGGTGATCCAGGCGTACGCCTCGCAGGCCGGTGTGCCCGTGACGACCCGGGACATCTCGCTGGCCGGGCGCATCATCGCCCACTTCCCGGAGTACCTGAACGAGGACCAGCGCATCCCGGACGCGCTGGCCGAGCTGGGTGACCTGGCCAAGACTCCCGAGGCCAACATCGTCAAGCTGCCGAACATCTCGGCGTCCATCCCGCAGCTGCGCGCCGCCGTCGCCGAGCTGCAGGGCAAGGGCTACGCGCTGCCGGACTACCCGGACGACCCGAAGACCGACGAGGAGCGCGAGATCCGCGCCCGCTACGACAAGGTCAAGGGCTCCGCCGTCAACCCGGTCCTGCGTGAGGGCAACTCCGACCGCCGCGCCCCGGCCTCGGTGAAGAACTACGCCAAGACCCACCCGCACCGCATGGGCGCCTGGACCCCCGAGTCCAGGACCAATGTGGCGACGATGGGCGAGAACGACTTCGCCTCCACCGAGAAGTCCGTGGTCATCGCCGAGGACGGCACGCTCCGCTTCGAGCTTGTCGGCGCGGACGGCTCCACCACCGAGCTGCGCGCGCCCCTGCCGGTCATCGCCGGCGAGGTGGTCGACGCCTCCGTCATGCGCGTCGCCGAGCTGGAGCAGTTCCTCGCCGCGCAGGTCGCCCGCGCCAAGCAGGAGGGCGTCCTGTTCTCGGTGCACCTGAAGGCCACGATGATGAAGGTCTCCGACCCGATCATCTTCGGTCACGTGGTGCGCGCCTTCTTCCCGAAGACGTTCGCGAAGTACGGCGAGACCCTGAAGGCGGCCGGCCTCACCCCGAACGACGGCCTCGGCGGCATCCTCAAGGGCCTGGACAGCCTGCCCGAGGGCGCCGAGATCAAGGCCTCCTTCGACGCCGAGCTCGCCGAGGGCCCGGCCCTGGCGATGGTCGACTCCGACAAGGGCATCACCAACCTGCACGTGCCCTCGGACGTCATCGTGGACGCCTCCATGCCGGCCATGATCCGCACCTCCGGTCACATGTGGGGCCCGGACGGCCAGGAGGCCGACACCCTCGCCGTCATCCCGGACTCCTCCTACGCCGGTGTCTACCAGGCCGTCATCGAGGACTGCCGGGCCAACGGCGCCTACGACCCGTCCACCATGGGCTCGGTCCCGAACGTCGGCCTCATGGCGCAGAAGGCCGAGGAGTACGGCTCCCACGACAAGACCTTCGAGATCCCGGCCGCCGGCACGGTCCGCCTGGTCGACCAGGCCGGCAACGTGCTCATCGAGCAGCCGGTCTCCGCGGGCGACATCTTCCGCGCCTGCCAGACCAAGGACGCCCCGATCCGCGACTGGGTCAAGCTGGCCGTCACCCGCGCCCGTGCCACCGGCGATCCGGCGGTGTTCTGGCTGGACGAGAACCGCGCCCACGACGCGCAGCTCATCGCCAAGGTGAAGCAGTACCTGCCGGAGCACGACACCGAGGGCCTGGACATCAGGATCCTGTCCCCGGTCGAGGCCGCCAAGCTCTCGGTGGAGCGCATCCGCCGCGGCGAGAACACCATCTCGGTCACCGGCAACGTCCTGCGTGACTACCTGACCGACCTCTTCCCGATCCTGGAGCTGGGCACCAGCGCCAAGATGCTGTCGGTCGTCCCGCTGATGGCGGGCGGCGGCCTGTTCGAGACGGGCGCCGGTGGCTCCGCGCCGAAGCACGTCCAGCAGCTGGTCAAGGAGAACTACCTGCGCTGGGACTCCCTCGGTGAGTTCTTCGCGCTCGTGCCCTCCTTCGAGCAGTACGCGACGGCCACCGGCAACGCCCGCGCCAAGGTCCTCGCCGACACCCTCGACCGCGCCACGGCGACCTTCCTCAACGAGGACAAGTCCCCGACCCGTCGCGTCGGCGGCATCGACAACCGCGGCAGCCACTTCTACCTGTCCCTGTACTGGGCGCAGGAGCTGGCCCGGCAGACCGACGACGCCGACCTGGCCAAGGCCTTCGCGCCGCTCGCCGAGACCCTCGCCGCGAACGAGCAGAAGATCGTGGACGAGCTGATCGCCGTCCAGGGCAAGCCGGCCGACATCGGCGGCTACTACCAGGTCGACAAGGCCAAGGCGGACGCGATCATGCGCCCGTCGGCCACCTGGAACGAGGCGCTGGCGTCCCTGAGCTAGTGCCTGCGGCGCCCGAGCCGCTCACGTGAGGGAACTTCCGCCCCGGTCGGTGCCCCGGCCGGGGCGGAGGCGTGTCCGGGCACCGCCCGCGTGCGGGAGCAAGGCCGGCCGTCACCACTCCCGGGTGGCGATCAGCTCTTCCGCGTCCGCGTCGTCGAAGCCGTAGGCGCGCGCGACGAACCAGAAGTCTTCGCCTATCTCCTCGCGGGCGACGGTCTCGATCTCGCTGCCGGCCGCCTCGAACTCGGCCTCCAGCGTGTTGAACTCCTCGGTGGCGGCCTGCGTCAGCCGGTACAGCGCGCCCAGATCGATGGGCCGCTCGGCCTCGATGCGCGCGCACAGGGCGAGCAGGATCGCCCGGCCCTTGTCCACGACGTGGTCCGGGAAGTACCCGTCCCGGTACAGCCCGTCCAGGAAGGCGTGCCCCGCCACCTGGGGATTGCTGATCTGCATGCTCCGGTCCCGCCCCTCGCCCGCTGTCGATGTGACACCTTGATCCTGCACCACGCCACTGACAACGTCCCCTGGAGCAGCCCGTGACCTGGTCCGGTCCCTCGTACGAACTCCTCCCCGGTGACCCCGCCTCGCCCGTGCTGCTGCACGTGCCGCACTCCGCGCGGGCGATCCCCGAGGACGTGCGCCGGGGGATCGTGCTGGACGACACCGCGCTGGAACGGGAGCTGGACCACATCACGGACGCGCACACCGCCGAACTCGCCGAACGGGCCGCCCAGTCGGTCGGCGTCACGCCCTGGCGGTTCGTGAACCGGCTCTCCCGGCTGGTCGTTGATCCCGAGCGGTTCCCGGACGCACGGGAGGAGATGACGGCCGTCGGCATGGGCGCCGTGTACACGCGGACCACGCACCGAGGCGAGCTGCGGCCTGCGGACACCGACCCGGAGCCGCTGCTGGCGCGGTACTTCCGGCCGTACGCGCGGGCCATGGCCGAGGCGGTGGCCGACCGGCTGGCCGCGACCGGGCGGGCCGTGGTGATCGACGTGCACTCCTATCCGACCGAGCCCCTGCCCTACGAGCTGCACGGCGCCGGGCCGCGTCCGCCGGTGTGCCTGGGCACGGATTCCTTCCACACCCCGCCGGAGCTGGTCCGAGCGGCTCTGAAGGCGTTCGCGGACTGCGGGGAGACCGGGCTGGACAGCCCGTTCGCGGGGACGTACGTACCCCTGGAGTTCTACGGCGCCGACGCCCGGGTCAGCGCCCTGATGGTGGAGATCCGCCGGGACACCTACATGGCGGAGCCGGGCGGAGCGGCGGGGCCGGGCCTGGACCGCCTGGCCGCGGCGCTGGCCGAACTGATCGAAGCGACCTGAGCGCGGCGCACCGAAGCCGCGCACGCCCGACGGCACACAGCCCCACCCCCATGGGTGCCCGGCCCCACCACTCGGAGCAGCACCGCAGGACAGCCGGAGGCACCCGTACCAGGCTGGACGGCATGACCGAGGAGACCACGCTCACCGGCCACGCCCCGCCGCCCGTACGGGACTGGTCCACGCCCGACCTGGACGGAACCGACTTCGACCCGGTCCTCGCCGGCCTGATGCGCGAGGGCCCGCTGACCCGGATCCGGCTGCCGTTCGGCGAGGGCTGGGCGTGGCTGGCGACCCGCTACGCCGACGTGAAGCTGATCACCAACGACCCTCGGTTCAGCCGCACCGAGGTGACCCGCCGTCAGGTGACCCGGATGGCACCGAACTTCGCGCCCCGCCCGGGCTCGCTCGCCTGGGCCGACCAGCCCGACCACAACCGGCTGCGCAAGCCGGTCGCCGGCGCCTTCACGGTGAGCGCCATGAAGCGGCTGCGGCCCCGTGCTCAGCAGATCCTGGACGAGCTGGTGGACGGCGTCGTACGGGACGGGCCGCCGGCCGATCTGATCGAGCGGGTGCTGGAGCCGTTCCCGCTCACCGTGGTCAGCGAGGTGATGGGCGTGGCCGCCGCCGACCGGGAGCAGGTGCACGCCTGGACCCGGGAGATCATCTCCACCAACGGGGCCGAGGCGGCCGGCCGGGCCAAGGAGGGCCTGTACGGGTGGATCACCACGACCGTCCGCGCCCGCGCCCACAGCCCCGGCGAGGATGTCTACTCGATGCTGGGCGGGGCCGTCGCGCGCGGCGAGATCAGCGAGGAGGAGGCCGTCGGGCTGGCCGGCCCGCTGCAGATCGGCGGCGAGGCCGTCACGCACAACTGCGGGCAGATGCTGTACCTGGTGCTGACCCGGCCGGAGCTGATGGAGCGGATGCGGGGGCGGCCCGAGGCCCGCGGACCCGTGCTGGACGAGCTGCTGAGGTGGATTCCCCACCGCAGCTCGGTCGGGCTCGCCCGGATCGCGTTGGAGGACGTGGAGATCGCCGGCCACCGGATCGCGGCGGGCGAGCCGGTCTACGTCTCCTACCTCGCCGCCAACCGCGACCCGGCCGTCTTCCCGGACCCGGACCGCATCGACCCCGACCGCGAGCCCAACCCGCACGTGGCGTTCGGCAACGGCCCGCACTTCTGCACCGGCACGCTGCTCGCCCGGCTGCAGACCGAGCTGTTGGTCGACACCCTGCTGGAGCGGCTGCCCGGTCTGCGGCTCGCGGTACCCGCCGAGGAGGTGCGATGGCGCCACCGGACGATGATCCGCGGACCGCGCACACTCCCCGTGACCTGGGCCGCCTGACCCGGTTCAGGGTCGCGGCGGGCGAGCCGGTCCATGTCTCCTACCCCCGGACGCTGCCGGTGACCTGGGCCTCCTGAGCGGGTTACGCCCGCAGCCACTCCGTGACGATCACCTCCGTGCCGGTCCGCAGCCTGAGGGCGAACGGGCCGGCCGGTGGGGTGTCGCTGGTGAAACGGCCGAGGGTGTCGACGGTGACCGGACGGGCGGTCTGGGGGCCGCCGAGCACCTCGATGCGCGCGGTCTGCGGCGGCAGCACCTGGCCGATCAGTCCGTCCTCGGTGACCTCGACGTCGACGGTGACCTCGCCCGCGCTGAACGTCAGCATCCGCGGGGCGTCCGGCACGCCCCTGACCGGCAGCGCGTCCACGAGCGAGTCGAAGGTCAGCTCGGCGATCCTCGCGTCCAGGTCGTGCAACGCGTAGGCGTCCAGGGCCAGTTGCCGCAGGGCGTCCGGGACCGGGTCGAGGACGGCGGCCGCCTGGCGCAGCTCCTCCTCCAGCAGGCAGTCCGCCAACTCCTCGTCCGCCGCGCCCGGTTCTGGGAACCGATGGTCGTCGTTCACGCCGCACCCCGTGCGTTCATCCGGGCCCGCAGCCGGCGCAGACAGCGCTGGCGCAGCGGTCCGATGCTGCCGACCGCGATGCCGAGCGCGGCCGAGATCTCACCGTAGCTGGGCGGCGGGGAGGAGACCAGCACGCGCAGCAGCTGCCGGCAGCGCTCCCCCATTCCGTCCAGCTCCTGCCACAGGCGGCGCACCCGCTCGGCCCGGTCCGCCGCGTCCTCCGAGTCGATCAGCGACTCCTCCGGGGTCCGCTCTTCACTGGCCCGGTCCAGCACCCGCGGATCGTCCGTCAGGGTCAGCCGGGCCAGGCTCCTGAGCACTTTCAGGCACTCGTGGCGGGCCGTACTGGCCAGCCAGGAACCCGCCTTGTCGGGTTCGCGGATCCGGCCCAGGTGCTGGGCGAAGCGGAACCACACGGTCTGGTAGACCTCGTGCCCGTCGGCGTCGGAGAGCCGGTGTGCGCGCACGACCGACCACACCAGCGGACTCATCCCTTCCACCAGCGCCTTCCAGGCCGCGGCGTCCCCGTCGACGGCGGACTGGACGAGCGCGCCGACCTCTGTTCGGTCCACGGCTCCACCCCTCGTGTACGGCACGTCATGGTACGCCGTGGAGCGGAGCGTTCCGGACCTCATGCGGGTACGGCCGGGGCGACGACCGGAACCGGGCGCCAGGTGGCCGGCCGCAGCGCCGTGACGTGCGCCCCGCGCACCACGGCGGTGTCGGTGGTGGACGCGAGCAGCCGGGCGAGGGCGGTGCGCGGGTCGCGCTCCCCGTGCGCCGTCATCCGGGCGGCGACCAGGCCCGCGGCGACCGGGGTGGCGAAGGAGGTGCCGCTCCACTGGGCGAGGCCGTCGAACATCACCTGGTCCGGCTTGGCCCCGGTGCTCTCCCGGCCCTCGCTCAGCACGCCGGTGTGGCGCGGGAACTGGCAGGTGCACGGATAGTCGAAGCCGAACCGGCAGGCGTCGTAGGTGGAGTGCTGGTAGACGTACGGCACGGGCGTGTCGAAGCCGGTGAGGGCGCTGGTGAGGCGCTCGCCGGGGGCGTAGACCCGCACCCAGGGGCCGTGGTTGCTGAAGCAGGCCTCGCCGTCGCCGTCCGCGCGCAGCGCGCCGACCGACAGCACGCTGTCCGCGTACTCGGGCAGGGCGGCGTAGGCGGCGGGCCAGAACGGCGTGTCACTGGCGTTGTTGCCGGCGGCTGCCACCAGCAGGGTGCCCTGCTGGCGCAGTTCGCCCATGAACGCGTCCAGGCCGATCGGCCCGGCGCCGTTCTCGGTCGTGGTGCCCGCGGAGAGGCTGATGATGTCCGGCCAGCCGCCCTGGTCGACGGCCTCGAAGAGCCGGGCGCCGAACTCGGACTCCAGGATCGCCCCGGCGTCGTTCAGGGTGCCGCGGACGGTGATCGCGGTGTTGGGTGCGACGGCCGCGAGGATCCCGGCGATGAAGGTGCCGTGGCCGACGTACTGGCGGAGCACGCCGTCGGTGTCGGTCTCGGCCGTCTGGGCGTCGCCCGTGGTGTGGGCGAGCAGTGGATAGGAACCGTGGTCGTGGACCAGTCCGGTGTCGATCACGAGGACGCCGACGGCGCCGTCCGCGTCGTAACCGCCGTCGGCGGCGGCCGGGTTGGCCGGCTGGGTGCGCGCGACGGGCGCGGGCTCGTCGGCGGGGCAGGCGTTGACCGCGATGTGCACCACGTGGTTACGGCCCACCAGCCGGCGCCCCTGGCGGTCCTCGGCCTCCCGCAGGGCGCGCAGTGCGTGCGGGACGGTGTCGTCGCCGGCGCTCGGGTCGCCGGTGCGGATGCGGGTGACACCGGTGCGGTTGGTCTCCGGGCCGTCCCGGCGGACGTGCTCGGGGTCGAGTCCCGCGGTCGCGGTGAAGTGGGCGCGCACCGCGTCCTCGACCGCGCGGGCCTCCGCACCGTCCCGGGCCAGGACGACCCCCTTCTCGTAGAGGAAGTGGGCGTCGTCGCCCGGCCCCATGGCCAGGGATACGTCCGGCATGGAGCGCTGGATGTGCTCGAACTGCTCGTGGAACCGCTGTGGAGCCATGACCTGTCCTCCCCCTGAAGACGGTGTTCGACAGTGAGAGCCGGGGGGCCACCGTCTGATACAGGTGGCCACTACCATGCGAGGCGTGACGGCGGGAAGCGAGTCGGTTCTCGAACTGCTGCCCCTGGTGTTCGCCGATCCGGGCGAGGCCCGGGCACGCGCGGAACAGGTGCTGGGGGCCTGTCCGCCGCCGCTGCACGCCAGCGTGGCCCACCAGGTGCTGGGCATCTGGCAGCGGGACTTCGGCGACCTGCGGATCGCGCTCGGGCATCTGCGCCGGGCCCGGGACCTGGCCGCGCGCGCCGAGTCGGCCGATCGCGAGGCGGATGTGCTGGCGACGCTCGGGGTCGCACTGGTGCACGCGGGGCGCACGCGGCAGGGGCTCACCTCCTTCGAGCGCGGGGTCGCGCGGGGCAGCGGACACACCCGGGCCCGGGTGCTGTACCGGCGGGCGTACGTGTGGTGGGTGCTGGGGCATCACCGGGAGGCGCTGGAGGACGTACGGCGGGCGCTGCCGGTGCTGCGGCAGGCCGGCGACGACATCTGGACCGCGCGGGCGCTGACGCTGCGGGCCACCGTGCATCTGGCGCTGGGGGCCGTGGACCGGGCGGTCGCGGACTTCACCGCGGCGGAGCGGCTGTGGGACACCACCGGCCAGGAGCACGACAAGGCCGACGCGGTGGAGAGCCGGGGCCTGGCCGCCTTCCGCTCCGGGGACATCCCGGCGGCGCTGCGGCTGCTGGACGAGGCCGAGGAGCGGTACGCGAAACTCGGCACGCCCACCTACATGCTGTCCATCCGGCGCTGCGAGGTGCTGATGGCGGCCGGTCTGGCCCCGGAGGCACTGGTCGAGGCGGACGCGACGATCGCGATGCTGGACCGGATCGGCGGGCAGTCCACCCGCAAGGCCGAACTGCTGCTCGCCGCCGCGCGGGCCGCCCGGTCGGCCGGGGACCCGCACACGGCCGTGGCCCGCGCCGCCCTCGCCGTACGGCTGTTCGCGGCGCAGCGGCGGATGTGGTGGGAGCAGCACGCCCGGCTGGTGCTGATCGAGGCGCGGGTGGCGGCCGGGCGTGGCTCGGGGCGGCTGGTCGCGGACGCGGCGGCGGTCGCCGGGAAGCTGGCCTCCTTCGGCTCGCCCGCCGCGCCGGAGGCCTCCCTGCTCGCGGGCCGGATCGCGCTCGCGCTGGGCTGGACGGCGGACGCGGAACGGCATCTGGCGGTGGCCGCGCGCAGCCGGTACGGCGGGCCGCCGCCGGCCCGGGTGACGGGCTGGGCGGCACAGGCGCTCCGGGCGCGCGCGGCCGGGTCCCGGCGAGGTGTGCTGGAGGCCTGCCGGCGCGGCCTGGACGTGCTGGACGACCACCGGATGACGCTCGGCGCCTCCGAGCTGCGGGCGTACGCCACCGCGCAAGGCGCCGAACTGGCCGCGCTGGCCCAGGAGGTGAGCCTTGCCCACGGCACGCCGCGCCGGCTGCTGGAGTGGAGCGAGCGCTGGCGGGCGACCGTACTGTCCGCGCCGTCCACCCGGCCGCCCGCCGACCCGGCGCTGCTGAGCGGCCTGACCGCCTACCGGGAGATCGCGGCCCGTGCCGAGGAGGCCCGGATGGAGGGCCGCCCGGTGCCCGCGCTGGAGCGCGAACAACGGCGCCTGGAGCGCGAGGTCCGCTCCCGCACCCGTCACATCCGCGGCTCCGCCCCGCACGAGGGCGACCGCTTCGACACCGCCCGGCTGCTGGACCGGCTCGGCGAGGCGTGCCTGGTCGAACTCGCCGTGGTCGGCGGGCGGGTGCACGTCCTGCTGTGCGGGCAGGGCCAGGTGCGGCGGTTCACCGGCGGGCCGCTGGCCGAGGCGGTGGCCGAGGCCGAGCACGTCCAGGCCGGGCTGCGGCGGCTCGCCCACCCCGGTGCCGCGGCCCGGCTGCCGCTGGTTCAGGCCGCGGGCCTGCGCCTGCAGGAACTGCTGCTGGGCGCGGCGGCGGACCGGCTCGGCGCGGGTCCGGTGGTGATCGTGCCGCCGGGGGCGCTGCACCGGGTGCCGTGGGCGCTGCTGCCCGCGCTGCGGGACCGGGTGCTCAGCGTGTCGCCGTCGGCGGGCAGCTGGCTGCGCGCCCGCGAGACCGAGCCGCCACCGGGCGGCCGGCATGTGCTGGTACGCGGGCCGGGCCTGGCGACCGGCGGAGCCGAGGTACCGGAACTGGTCGGCCGCTACGGCACGGCGACGGTCCTGGAAGGCGACCAGGCCCAGGTCCCCCGTGTCCTGGAGCAGCTGGACGGCGCGGCCCTCGCGCACCTCGCCGCCCACGGCACGTTCCGCGCCGACAGCCCGCTGTTCTCCGCCCTCCGCATGGCCGACGGCCCGCTGATCGTGCACGACTTCGAACGGCTCGCCCGCAGCCCGTACCGGATCATCCTCTCCAGCTGCGACACCGCCCGTCTCGCCTCCGTCGGCGCCGACGAACTCCTCGGCCTGGTCACGGCGTTGCTGCCGCTCGGCACGGCCGGGGTGGTGGCGAGCAGCGCCCCGGTCAACGACGCGGCGGTGGTGCCCCTGATGCTCGCGCTCCACAAGGGCCTCGATGCGGGCCTGTCCCTGGCCGAGGCCCTCCGCGACGCCCGCGCGGCCCTGCCCGAGGACCCGGTCCACCAGGCGACGGGCTGGGCGTTCGCCGCTTTCGGGGCGGCTTGAGGATCACGCCGACGCGCACAGCGACGGCAACGCTCCCCGGTCACCGGTGCCAAGGCGGCTGTAGGCGCTGTACAGATGGTTCCCCACCGTCCGCACGGACAGGGTCAGCCGCTCGGCGATCTCCCGGTTGCTCAGCCCCGATGCCGCGAGCGTCACGATCTGCCGCTGCCGGGCGGTGAGTTCGCCGAGGACCAGCCCCGCCAGGGCCGGCGTGCGAGCGCCCTGGCACCGGCGCGCGAGAGCGACCGCACGGGTACGGGAGAGCCGTGCGGCACGCGGATCGCGGTGTGCTCGTACGGCCTGCGCGTACGCTTCGGCGGCGAACAGCAGGAAGCCACGCTCCTGAAGGCTCTCGGCGGCCCGGTCCAGTCCGGCCCCGTCGCCGCGCGCCAGCGCCTCCGCGTGCCGCGCGAACACGCTGCCCGCGGGCAGCCGCCCGGCGGCCCGCTCGGGCGCCCCGAGGCGTACGGCGTCGTACCGGGCGTACACGTCACCATCGCCCGCCTCCGCCAACCCACCCTCGGCCAGCCGCAGTTCGGCACCGCACCCCGGGTCCCCCGGCACCCCTCGCAACCCCTGGCGAGCCCAGGCGGCGGCGTCCCGCAGCTCGCCCCGCAGCCGGGCGAAGCGGGCACGGACGGCGGCGTACCCGGCCGGGAGCGCGGCGCCCTCGGCCACGAGCCACTCTCCGACCGGCGTCGGCACCGGCCGGACGTCCAGCTGCTCGATCCGCCGTGCCATGGCCCGCTGTTCGGACTCCAGGGCCGGGCCGTACGCGCCGGGGACGCCGGTGGCCAGCCGGCGGGCGCGCAGCGTGCCGGCCGTGGCGCGCAGGGCGGGTCCGTGCAGGGGATGGGCGAGGGTGACCTCGCCGCTGTCGTCGTCGACGTGGATCAGGCCGTCCGTCTCCAGGCGCTCCAGGACGTCGAGGTCGAGGTCGTCCTGGGACAGGGACAACGCCAGCGGCTCGGCGAACGCCAGGCGCTCCAGCGTGTCCCGCTCTCCGGGGCCAACGCGCTCCAGCACCTGTGCGAGTCGTTCGCGTACGGCCGCGGTGACCGGCAGCGGCCCCCGCCAGGCCCGTTCGTCCGTGCCGGGCACGGGAACCAGACGCCCGGCCCTGCCCAGCGCGCCCACCAGGTCCCGCAGCAGTCGCAGATCGCCCCGGCACACCCGGTGCAGGCGGCGGACGGTGAGCGGTTCCAGGCCGGCGGTGGCGAGCAGGTGGGCCACGTCCTCGCAGGGCAGCGGTTCGAGGGCCAGCCGGGGCAGCAGCTCCCCGGTCCACAGCCGGGACACCGCACGGGGCGCGGGCCCGCCGTCCACCGCGGCCACGACCAGCCGGGTGCGGCCGTGCACGGCGAGCTGGTGGACGAGGGCGGCGGAGGCGTCGTCCAGCAGATGGGCGTCGTCCACGACGAGGAGCCGTACGCCGGACAGGATCCGCACCGCGCGGTGCAGCGAGACGGTGTCGGGCAGCAGGTGGGCGAACGCCGCGAAGGGCAGGTCCCGGGCCTCGGGCGTGCCGGTGACCAGGGCGTGCTCCGTGCCCCGGACCGCATCCGTGATCAGCCGGGTCTTGCCGTGGCCTGCCGGTCCGGTCACCACGATGCCGGGCCGGCCGGCGGCCGACGCCCCGCGCACCCGCTCCAGTTCGTCCTCCCGGCCGGTGAACGGCCAGGGGAACTCCAGCGTCCTCGCGTCCTGCTCGTAAGTCCTCACCTCATGCAGAGCGCGCGTACTCAGGTTTGATACAGGGCGACTTGAGTAGCCCCCGACTCAGGCGCCCGGCACCGGCCGGCGGGCAGGCTGGCCGCATGACCCGACGCCTCTGCTCGCTCCCGCGGCAGCCGGCCCCGTGCTTCGCACCGGGACTGACCGCCGAGCGGCTGGACGCGCTGCTCGCCGGGCGGCGGATGTGGGTCAACGGCACGGTGCTGCACTACGCCTTCTTCGACGGTTCCGACGCCTGCGCCTCCTCGGTGATCCCGGTCCCCGGGACCGGTGAACTGCGCCGGGTGCCGTGGGCCGGCGGCGAGGAGCAGCGGGACGCGGTCCGCGACGCCTTCCGCGCCTGGCAGGGGCTCGGCATCGGCGTCACGTTCGCCGAGGTCGGCGACCGGCGCGAGGCGGAGCTGCGGATCGGGTTCCAGGCCGGCGGCGGTTCCTGGTCGGCGGTGGGCCGCGAGGCGCTGTCGGTCGGCCGGAGCGAGCGCACCATGAACCTGGGTTGGGACGTGACCGGGCCCGGGGAGCGGGGGACGGTGCTGCACCAGATCGGGCACGCGCTCGGCATGGTGCACGAGCACCAGAGCCCGTACGCCGCTCTCCACTGGGACGACGAGGCCGTGTACGCCGAGCTGGCGGGTCCGCCGAACTTCTGGAGCCGGGAGACGACGTACACGAACGTGCTGCGCGAGCTGGACGCCGGTGAGGCGAGCGGCTCGGTGTGGGATCCGCAGTCGGTGATGACGTTCTCGTTCGGCCCGGGGCTGGTGCTGGAGCCGGAGCAGTACCGCGGGGGGCTGACTCCGGCCGGTGACCCGTCCCCGGCCGACAAGGAGTTCGTGCTGCGTTGGTATCCGCCCGCGCACCCGGCGGGGCCGGCCGAGCTGGTGCCGTTCCGGTCGGCGCCGCTCGGGCTCGGGCCGGGTGAGCAGGCCGACTTCGCCGTGGAGCCGCCGGAGACCCGCGACTACACCGTGGCCGCCTTCGGCGACGCCGACGCCGTGCTCGTGGTCTTCGAGGAGCGCGACGGGGTGCCGCGCTTCCTCGCGGGGCACGACGACGGCGGCACGCCGGACAACGCCGCCGTCCGGGTCCGGCTGGTCAGGGGCCGCCGCTATGTCGTCCGCGTCCGCCTCCACTCCACGTGGGGCTCGGGAGAGACGGCGGTCATGTGCTGGTGACGGCACACGGACGACACCGACCACAGGTCCGGCGCCGGGGGGAAGCGGTCGCGGTCGTCACCCACGGGGGAGGTGACGACCGCGACCACACCGGAAGGAGTGGACCGGGCGCCCGCGTCGCTGTCATGCCAGACCCGGACCGGCCGCTGGTACGGCCGTGGCCACACCTCGGCGTCCTTCAGCGGCGGCCGGAAACGGGTGCCGGCGGTGACCCTGTCCTGCCGCCAGCTCTGCCGGAAGACCTCGTAGCTCTCGGCGTTGCGGTCCCACTGGTCCTCGGGTGTGACGGGGAACAGCTCCCGCTGGGCCGCGCCGTTGCCCTTGCCGATGATCAGGGTGATCGCGAGGAACTTCACGACGCGGCCCGCTCGGGCGTGGCTGCGGTGTCGTGGTCGGCGTCGGGGTGGGCGAGGCCCAGGTGGTCGCGCAGGGTGGTGCCCTCGTAGTCGGCGCGGAACACGCCCCGTTCCTGGAGCAGGGGTACGACCTTGTCGGCGAAGGGGTCGAGGCCGCCGGGGGTGATGTGCGGGACGAGGATGAAGCCGTCGGAGGCGTCGGCCTGCACGAAGTCGTTGATGGTCTGCGCGACCGTGGCCGGGGAGCCGACGAAGGTCTGCCGGTTGCCGGTGTTGATGACCAGGTCGCGGATGGACCACTTGTTGGCCTCGGCGAGCTGCCGCCACTCGCGGGCGATGGCGATCGGGTCCCGGTACATCCGCACCTGGGCGCGGCCCCGGGAGATGTGCTCCTCGCTCACCAACGGGTCGACGTCGGGCAGCGGGCCCTCGGGATCGTACGCCGACAGGTCCCGGTTCCAGACGAACTCCAGGTGCTTGATGGCGGTGGCGCCACTGACCTGCTGCCGGCGCACCTCGCGGGCGAGTTCGGCGGCCTCCTGGTCGGTGTCGCCGAGCACGAAGGTCGCGGCGGGCAGGATGAGCAACTGGTCGGGGCGGCGGCCGTAGTGGGCGAGGCGGGACTTGACGTCCGTGTAGAAGGCCTGGCCCTCCTTCAGCGTGCTGTACCGGCTGAAGATCGCGTCCGCGCCGGCCGCGGCGAACTCGCGGCCCTCGTCGGAGTCGCCCGCCTGGAAGATCACGGGACGGCCCTGCGGGGAGCGCGGCACGTTGAACCGGCCGTGGATGTCGAAGTGCTGCCCCTGGTGCACGAAGGCGCCGGCCCTGGCGTCCCGAAGGAAGGTGCCGGTCGCCTGGTCGGCGAGGATCTCGTCGCCACGCCAGGAGTCGAAGAGCTCGTGCGCGGTGGCGAGGAACTCCTTGGCGCGGGAGTAGCGCTCCTGCTGCGGCAGGAAGCCGCCGCGGCGGAAGTTCTCGCCGGTGAAGGCGTCCCAGGAGGTGACCACGTTCCATGCGGAGCGGCCGCCGGAGAGGTGGTCGAGGCTGGCGAACTGCCGGGCCACCTCGTAGGGCTCGTTGAAGGTGGAGTTGATGGTGCCGGTCAGGCCGAGCCGGTCGGTGACGGCGGCCAGCGCGGCCAGCACGGTGAAGGTGTCGGGGCGGCCGACGACGTCCAGGTCGTAGATCTGGCCGCCCTGTTCGCGCAGCCTGAGCCCTTCGGCGAGGAACAGGAAGTCGAACTTGGCGCGTTCGGCGGTCCGGGCGAAGTGCGCGAAGGAGCTGAACTCGATGTGGCTGCCGGCGGCCGGGTCGCTCCACACGGTGGTGTTGTTGACGCCGGGGAAGTGGGCGGCCAGGTGGATCTGCTTCAGCGGCTTGCTCATGGGGTGCGGTCGTCCTCTCCGGCTGCTCAGGCGATGGCTGCTGCGTAGCGGTTGGCGGGGCGGGCGAGGCCGAGCAGGCCGCGCAGGGTGTCCGCCTCGTAGGCGTCCCGGAAGCGGCCCCGGCGCTGGAGCTCGGGCACCAGGTCGCGGCTGATGCGGGGCAGGTCGTGCCCGGCGACGGCGGGCCGCAGCCGGAACCCGGTCAGCCCGCCGGCCGCCAACTCCTCCAGCAGGTCGGCGAGTTCGACGGCCGTACCGGCGAAGATCCGGGCGTCACTGGCGTACGGCGCACCGGCGAGGGCGTCCAGCCGCTCCCGCCGCGCCCGAGCCTGCGCCCCGCTGTCGTCGAGAAGGACGACGAGGTCACCGAAGACGTGCAGGGTGTCCCCGGCCCGGCCGGCGGCCTGCTGCTCGGCGCGGATCTCGGCGACGATCGCACGTGCCTGCTCCACGTCGTGCGGGGTGACATAGCCGACGTCGGCCTGGCGGGCGACGAGCCGGTACGGGACCGTCTGGTGGGCGAGGGCGGTGACCGGCGGCTGCCCCTGCGGCGGACGCGGGGTGATCGAGGGACCCTTGACGCTGAAGTGGCGCCCCTCGAAGTCGATGTAGTGCAGCTTGTCCCGGTCGATGAAACGGCCCGTCGCCGCGTCCCGGATCTCGGCGTCGTCCTCCCAGCTGTCCCAGAGCCGGCGGACCACTTCCACATGGTCGGCGGCCTCGTCGAACAGCTCGGTGACCACGTCCTGAGCGGCCGGGCTGTCGTAGGCGTCGATCCGGCGGATGGTGCGGCGGCCGAAGTGGGCGGCCTCGTTCGGCCGGGCGGTGATCTGCACGCGCAGGCCCGCGCGGCCGGTGCTGACGTAGTCGAGGGTGGCGATCGCCTTGGAGATGTGGAACGGCTCGGTGTGGGTGGCCACCACGGTCGGGACCAGGCCTATGTGCCGGGTGAGGGGGGCCACGCGGGAGGCGACGAGGACCGCGTCGAGGCGGCCGCGTACCTGGTCGGTGCGCTCGTCGGGGTCGAGGAAGTGCGAGGACTGCGGGCCGAGGCCGTCCTCGATGGTGACGAAGTCGATGAGACCGCGCTCGGCCTCGGCGACCAGGTCGGCCCAGTAGCCGGCGGTGAACAGGTCCCGGGGGCGGGCGACCGGCTCGCGCCAGGAGGCGGGGTGCCAGCCGGTGCCTTCCAGGGCGACGGCAAGGTGCAGTCGGTCGGCGGGAGTTGGGGAGGGAGCTGAGGACACGTCGGTGCCTTCCTTGATGTCCGGACGAGAACACCGGCTCGCGAGGGCAGGCGTCGGCGAGGGCGAGCGCGGCAGAAGGAGGACCTGGCCCTGCAGCCAGGGGAAAGGTCAGTGGCGACAGAGCGCGGCGGACACGCGCTGGAGATCTATGTGCGGCCGGGATATCAGCCGGACGGAGCGGTACGTGCACGGGGCGTACGGCGGGAGTACACGTGTCACGGCCTTCACCTCCGTCCGTCGGCCGTGGCGGGCCCTGTGGCCCGCCCAGTGGATCTCGTCATGACGCACAACGCGCGGCGGGCCGCGGTTGTTCCCGCGCCGCGCACCTCCTCGTGTGTTTCCGCGCCACCTGCACGATGCGGGAGCGTTCCTCTCTCAGGAGTTGCTCAGCGGCAGGCCGGGCGGGTTGACCTCGGACTTGGCGACGGCCTCGTCGGAGAGGTTGTAGGCGGCCAGCCACTTGGCGTACTGCCCGTTCTCGATGAGGTGGTTGATGGCGTCGGCGATGGGCTTGGCCAGCCCGCTGTCCTTCTTGGTGGTGGCCGCGATCAGTCCCTGGAGGCTTGCACCGGCGCCGGAGAAGGTGCCCGCGCTGCGGGTCGGGTCGGGCGACTTGGCGGTCTGGGTGACGTGGTAGGCGACCCCGGGGTTGGCCGCGAAGTAGGCGTCGATCCTGCCGCCGGTCAGCGCCAGATAGGTGGCGTTCTTGCTCTGGTAGTGCTTGACCGTGAGGTTCTTGCCCTCCTTCTTCAGCTTCGCCTGCCACTCCAGGAGGATCTTCTCCTGGTTGGTGCCGTTGTCGACGGCGACCGTCCGGCCCGCGAGGTTCTCGTAGTTCCCGTTGAACTCCCAGGTGCTCTTCTTCAGCACCTCGAAGCCCACGTTGTCCTTGCGGTAGGAGGCGAAGTCGTACTTCTTCTTGCGTTCCTCGGTGTCGGTGATGTTGGCGAAGCCGACGTCGGCCTTGCCGCTGTCGATGCCGACGAACATGTTCTCCCAGGTGTAGTTGGAGATCTGGGGCTTCAGCCCGAGGACCGCGGCGACCAGGCGGCCGAAGTCCGGTTCGGCGCCGGTGAGGGTCTTCTGGTCCGAACCGATGTACGCCAGCGGCGGAAACCCGTCGGGGAGGGCACCGACGGCGATCTTCAGGTTGCCGTTCCTGCGGACGGCGGCGGGCAGTTCGGAGCTGATGGACTTCACCTCGGAGACCTTCAACTCGGTCTGCCGGGCCGCGCCGTTGGACACTCTGCCCACGGTGACCGTGCCGGCCGTGTCGGTCGTGGGGGTGGCGGCGTCGCTGGTGCCACCGCAGGCGGCGAGCCCGGTGGCGAGGGTGGCGACGGCGGTCGCCGCGGTGATGCCGCGTATCAGGCTGCGTCGGGAGAGCTGGGTGGGCATGGCTGTCCTTGTCGTTCGGGAAACTGCGGGGGTTACGGGGGGCAGGGGTTACGGGGGCAGGGGTTGGGGCCAGGGGTTATGGGGCCACGGGTGCTCAGAGGACCTTGGCGAGGAACTCCCGGGTCCGGTCGTGCCGGGGCCTGTCCAGCACCTCGTCCGGCGGGCCCTGTTCGACGATCCGGCCGCCGTCGATGAAGACGATCCGGTCGGCGACCTCGCGGGCGAAGCCGATCTCGTGGGTGACGATGACCAGGGTGGTGCCGCTGGTGGCCAGGTCCTTGATGACGGACAGCACCTCGCCGACCAGCTCGGGGTCGAGTGCGGAGGTCGGCTCGTCGAAGAGGATGATGCCGGGCCGCAGCGCGAGGGCGCGGGCGATGGCGACCCGCTGCTGCTGTCCACCGGAGAGCTGGCGCGGGTAGGCGCCGGTACGGTCGCCGAGCCCGACCCGGGTGAGCAGTTCGCGGGCGAGTTCGCGGGCCTCCGGCCGGGCGAGCCGACCGGTGGCGACGGGCGCGGCGGCGACGTTGTCGAGGACGGTCAGGTGCGGGAAGAGGTTGAAGTTCTGGAAGACGAAGCCGATCCGGCTGCGCTGGGCCAGGATGGCGCGCTCGCTGAGTTCCCTGAGCCGGCCGCCGCTGCCGCGTTTGACGCCGATCAGCTCACCGCCGACGCTGACATGGCCGACCTCGGGTTTCTCCAGGTGGTTGATGACCCGCAGCAGCGTGGACTTGCCGGAGCCGGAGGGGCCGATGACGACGGTGACCTCACCGGGGCGCACGGTCAGGTCGATGCCGTCGAGGACGCGATGGGTGCCGTACCACTTGTGGACGTCGTGGACCTCCAGCGCGGCCGGGGTGGTCTCCAGGGTGTCGGTGGCGGTCATACGGCGGCCTCCCTGCGCAGCCGGGCCCGGAACTCGGCGAGGCCCGTGCGCGCCTTCTGCAGCGGGGTCGGCGGCAGGGTGCGGGTGGCGCCCCGCGCGAAGTACCGCTCGACGTAGAACTGGACGACGGACACGGCGCTGGTGAGGATCAGGTACCAGACGGTGGCGACGAGCAGCAGGGGCACGATGTCGCCGGGGTAGGTGCTGCCCATGGTCTGCACGGAGCCGAAGAGGTCGAGCAGCGAGACGTAGAACACCAGCGAGGTGCTCTTGATCAGGCCGATGAGCTGGTTGACGTAGTTCGGTGTGATGGACCTCAGGGCCTGGGGGAAGACGATCCGGGTGAACTGGTAGCCCCTGGGCAGGCCGAGTGCGGCCGCCGCCTCGTGCTGGCCCTGGTCGACGGAGAGGATGCCGCCGCGGACGACCTCCGCCGCGTACGCCGCCTCGTTGAGGCTGAGCCCGACCACGGCGACCGTCATGTCGGTGGCGAGCCTCGACTCGTCGAAGGTGACGAAGGCGGGCCCGAAGGGGATGCCGAGGCTCACCGTCTTGTACAGGGCCGAGAAGTTGTAGAGGAAGATCAGGACGACGATCAGCGGCACGGAGCGGAACAGCCAGGTGTAGGTCCAGCTCACGGCGCGCAGCACCGGGCTGCCGGACTGCCGGCCGAGGGCCAGCAGGATGCCGCCGAGGAGCCCGAACACCGCGCTGAGGGCGGCGACTTCGAGGGTGACGAGGAGCCCGTCGAGGACGGTGGGGCGCAGGAACCAGTAGCGGAAGCGGTCCCACTGGTAGAACGGGTTCGTGGCCAGTCCGTGCAGGATCTGGGCGACGAGCACGAGGACGGCGGCGGTGGCGATCCACCGGCCGGGTCGCCGCAGCGGCTGAACGCGCTGCGCTTTCAGCGGCTTTGACGGGGTGTCGGCTGACGGCGCCTCGGCGAGGGAGACGGCGGCGCCTGGGGGTTCACTCATGGCGGGCTCCGGCTTGGGTCGGACACCCCGGGTCGCGGCGCACGGGTGCGAGCCGCTGCGGCGCTGCGGCGCGGGGCGGCGCTCGGCGGCGCGTGGGAACCGGGGGCTGGGCGGTCGACGGCACACCTCGGGGGCGGGGTGCGTCAGGAATGCGAGGGGGGAAATGTCAGGAAGGGAGGACTCGGAGGAGAGGTCAGCCCTGACAGCGGGCAGAGCCCGGTGCGGTACACAGTGCGCTGTTGACGCGGAGCAGATCGACGGCGCGGTCGGCGACGAGGAGACCGGCGTACGACCGTACGCAGCCCTGGGGGCGGCTCGCGGCCGTCCTGGGAGCTGCGTACATGGCGTCACCTGTCACTGTTCCGGCCCCGCGGGGCCCTCGCGCTTACCGAAAACGTCATTCCGGTCCGGTCGTCACCTGGGGCACCCCACCGCGATGCGAGGGTTGCCGGTCAGCGAGCCAGGGCTTGGCGCTGACGCTCATGACCGTTCTGAGCCGTAAGTAAGGCAGTTGTCCGTTCGAATGTCAACGGCCGTCCGCCTGCTGGACCTCACCCGTCCCGCTCTCACCTGCGGGAAGGGTCCCCGGCATCCGCGGCGTGGCCCGCCCAGTCCAGGATCTGGACGGCGGCTCCGGCGGCCTCCAGGCCCCTGCAACGGCCGTGGTGGCGGCGGGAGATGCCGTCGAGGTCGAGGTGGCGGCCGAAGGCGGGACGGGCGGCCAGACGGGCGGCGTAGGCCCACAGGGCACGGTGTCCGGCGATGCGGTGGACGGCGGAGGCGTCGAGGTGGCAGCGGTGGACGGTGTCCAACTGCACCAGGGCGCCCCACAGTTCGACGTCGGCGGCGGTGAGCCGCCCGTCGACCAGGTACTCCTCTCCGGTCAGCCGGCTCTCCAGCCGCCCCAGGGTGTCGAGGAGCACCTCGAGGGCGGCGGCCTGCTCGGCGGGGTCGGCGCCGGCCTGCCCGGCGCGCTGCGCGGCCTCCTCGATCCCCTCGGCACACATCCGCTCGACGGCCCCGATGACGGACTCCTGACCGCACGGGTACAGGGCGGGGCCGCCCTCGCGCGGGAACCGGTCGAGGTCACGCAGGATGTCGCGGGCGTGGGTGCTGACGATCCGTCCGGACCAGTCGTCGCTGAGCACGGGCGCGAGGGCCGGGCCGGTGTAGTGGTGGGCGCTCGCCTCGTACAGCGGGCGCAGCGCGGAGTGGCCGCCGCCGGGACAGTCGGGTACGGCGGGCAGGACCGTGACCGGACAACTGCCGTCCAGGCGGAGGAGGCTGTGCCCCACGGCGAGGCGGAGTCCGTCGGGGTCGGCGGTGGACAGATGGAGCCGGTAGCGGTGCGGCACGGCGTAGTGGCCGCTGCGCGCGTCCCGGCCGATCCGGCCCCGGAAGACGGGGGCGGCGCGGTGGACGGACGGAACGGCGGCGAGCGGAGTGATGGACATGCGTCTCCCCGGGTGATGAACGTACGGACGTGCGCGACGGCGAGCGGCGCCGGCCGGTGGCGCGCGGCGCCCCGGCTCAGCGGCAGAGGCTGATCGCGCTGCAGACGCGCAGCAGATCGATGTGCCGACGGGAGGTGAGCAGGGGCGCGCGCAGCGGCGTGCGGCCCGCGAGGCCGGTGCCGGTTCCGAGGCGCGTCATCATTCCCTACCTGTTCACTAGGATTCCCACTCAGGAGTGTCGATCCGGCATCCGGCCACGTCAAGGGGGCGTCCACGCCTGGGACAGGACGCCGCGACGCCCACGCGAGCCACGGGATATTTCACTGCGCAAAGGTCGCTCAAGCTCACTTTTTCCACGATCGGCGGGGTCGGACGCCACAAGAAACGGCGATTTTGCGGCGGGTGGGCACTTACCCGACCATGGGCTCCGTCCCGGCGATCCTGGGACATCTGTTCGATGAGAGGTCCATCCCCCCATGCACGTCACCGGAACCGTCCCCCCGTCGGCTCCGGCCCCCACCGAGGCCCACGAGGTTCCCGCGGAGGGCACGCACAGCACCGCCGGGAAGCACGCCCGCCGCTTCGGCCTGCCGGTCGCGACCGCGCTGGTCATGGGCAACATCATCGGCGGCGGCATCTTCCTGCTCCCCGCCTCCATCGCGCCGTACGGCTGGGTCAGCCTGATCGCCTTCGCCGTGCTGACCGTGGGGGCCATCGCGCTCGCGCTGGTCTTCGGCCGGCTCGCCGCGCGCGACCCCCGTACCGGCGGCCCCTACGTCTACACCCGCGAGGCCTTCGGTGACTTCGCCGGGTTCCTCGCCGCCTGGGCGTACTGGATCACCACCTGGGTGTCGAACGCGGCGCTCGCCGTCGCCGCCGTCGGCTACCTGGACGTGCTGATCCCGGTCAACCACCACAAGTGGACCGCGTGTCTGGCCGCCCTCGCCCTGCAGTGGCTGCCGGCCCTCGCCAACTTCGCCGGCACCCGGTACGTCGGCGCGGTCCAACTGGTGTCGACCGTGCTGAAGTTCGTGCCGCTGCTGCTCGTCGCGGTCGGCGGCCTGTTCTTCTTCGACCCGTCCCGGCTCGGGCCGTTCAACGCCAGTGGTCACAGCGCCGTGGGTGCCGTCTCCGCCTCCGCCGCCCTGCTGCTCTTCTCCTACCTCGGGGTGGAGTCCGCCGCGGTGAGCGCGGGCGAGGTCAGGAACGCCCGCCGCAACGTGGGCCGCGCCACCGTGATCGGCACCGCGGGCGCCGCGCTCGTCTACCTGCTCGGCACGCTGTCCGTCTTCGGCACGGTCGCGCACAACCGGCTGGTGGCCTCCACGGCCCCCTTCTCCGACGCCGTGAACACGATGTTCGGGGGCAGCTGGGGCGGTACGGCGGTGGCGCTGGCGGCGCTGGTGTCGATGACCGGCTGCCTCAACGGCTGGACGCTGCTGAGCGCGCAGACCCCGTACGCCGCGGCCAGGGACGGCCTGTTCCCGGCAGCCTTCGCCCGCCGCCGCCGGGGCGTGCCGACGGTGGGCGTCGGCGTCACCGTCGTGCTCTCCTCCCTGCTCACGGCGTACAACTACCTGTCGGGCTCGGCGAAGGTCTTCGACGTCCTGGTCCTCGTGACCACGTTCACCGCGACCGTGCCGTACCTGCTGGCGACGGCGGCGCAGCTGTTTCACCTGGTCTCCGGCAGGTCGGTGGACCGGGGCCGACTGGTGCGGGACTCGGTGATCACCGCGGTCGCGGCCGCCTTCTCCGTCTGGCTGATGGCGGGCGCCGGTTACGCGGCGGTGTACCAGGGCGTGCTGTTCCTGTTCGCCGGGGTCCTGGTCTTCGCGGTGATGGCGGCGCGCCGGCAGCGGAAGCCGGTGGAGCCGGCCGGGACCGAGGCCCGCACCCGATGAGCGGCCGGTCGCCCGCCGGTCCCCCGGCCCACGGCCGGTAGTTCACGCACGCGGTGCCCCGGCGGGATGAGTCCCCACGGCAGCCGTGCGAGCGTGCCCCGTTCCCGGGGCGAGACCGTAATGACGACCGCAGCGTCCGCACCCACCGGCCTCGAGCACGCGGCGCGCATCACAGCCGGCGAGCCGGGCCACGCGGAGAAGGGCATGGCGGTCGCCGGACCGGCCCCAAGGCTGATCGAACCGACCGGACGGCCCAGCCCGCCCCCACTCCCGGGGCGGGACCGTAATGACGCCCCCAGGGTCCGCACCCACCGCCTCGAGCGCACGGCCCGCACCGCGGCCGACGAGCCGGACCACGCAGACAAGGACATGGCAGTCGCCGGACCGGCCCCAGGGCTGATCGAACCGACCGGACGACGCGTCCGCCGGCTCAGGTGACGATGCGGTAGCGGTGCTCCGGCCGGCCGGTCGCGCCGTAGCGGAGTTCCAGGCGGACCATGCCCTCCTTGACCAGGTAGGACAGATAACGCTGGGCCGTGGCGCGGGAGACGCCGGTGAGTTCGGCCGCCTCGGCCGCCGACACCGGGCCGCCCGCCGAGCGCAGCGCCTGGTGGACCAGGGTCAGGGTGGGCGCCGAGTGGCCCTTGGCCGGTACCCGCGGCACGGCGGGCGGCCGGGCGGCGCTGAACAGGGCGTCCACATCGGCCTGGTCGGTCTCGGCGGCCGGGCCGAGCACCTCCACCCGGTGCTGGAGCTCCCGGTAGGCGGTGAGCCGCTCGCACAGGTCGGGCGAGCCGAACGGCTTGACCAGGTAGCCCACGGCACCGAGCTTCATGGCGCTGCGCACCGACTCGATGTCCCGGTCCGCCGTGATCATGAGGGCGTCGGGGCGGGCGCCGCCCTCGTCCCCCGTGAGCCGGCGCAATACGTCGAGCCCGCTGCCGTCGGGCAGGAAGATGTCGAGCAGCAGCAGGTCGGGGCGCAGTGCCCGGACCTGCTCCAGTGCCTCGACGACCGTCGCCGCCTCGCCGACCACGTCGAAGCCGGGGACGCGGCTCACGTACTCGCTGTGGATATGGCTCACCCGGAAGTCGTCGTCCACGACCAGGGTCCGGATCATCGGCGCTCGCCTCCCGCCGGCACTGCTGTGGTGAACGGTGCTCCCTGCACCGCGAGGGCCGTGTCCGGCAGCGGCAGTACGACCGTGAAGACCGCGCCGGGCCTCTCGCTGACCGTGATGGTGCCGCCGTGCCGTTGCACCAGCCGGTGCACCAGGGCCAGTCCGAGGCCGCGCCGGGCGGTGCCCCGCTCCGGACGGGTGGACCAGCCGTCCTCGAAGATCGACTCGGCCGCCTCCGGCGGGATCCCGGGACCGGTGTCCGCGACCCGGACCCGCATCTCGTGGGAGCTCTCGGTCAGGGTGAGCCGCACCTCGCGGCCGTCGGCCGGGCGCGGTCCCTCGCCGGCCGCGTCGACCGCGTTGTCCAGCAGGTTGCCGACGATCGTCAGCAGCCGGTGCAGGTGCGGCGGCTCCTGGCCGAGGGCCGAGTCGTCGGTCAGCACGATCCGTACCCCGCGTTCGCCGGCGACCGTCGTCTTGGCCACGATCAGACCGACCATGAGCGAGTTCCCGATCCGCCTGCGCACGGACTCGGTGAGCCCCTGGCCGGCACCGGCCGCGCCGACGGCGAACTCGTAGGCGTCGTCGTACTCCCCGATGTCGAGCAGGCCGGCCAGGGTGTGCATGCGGTTGGTGAACTCGTGCTGCTGGGCCCGCAGCGCGTCGGTCAGGCCCCGCACGGAGTCCAGTTCGCGCAGCAGCCCGACCATCTCGGTGCGGTCCCGCACGGTGACCACGGCGCCGAGTTCACGGCCGTGCAGGGTGACCGGCATGCGGTTGACGACGAGGCAGTGCTCGTCGGTCAGGACGCTGACGTCGGTGCCGGTCAGGGTGCCGTCCAGGGCGCGGCGCAGCCGGCCGTCGGGCAGCACCTCCTCGACGGTCCGGCCGAGCGCGGTGCCGAGGCCGAGCAGCCGGCGGGCCTCGTCGTTCACGACGGTGATCCGGCCGTCGGGGTCGAAGGCGACCACGCCCTCGCGGATGCCGTGCAGCATCGCCTCGCGGTCCTGCAGCAGTCCGGCGATCTCCTCCAGTTCCAGCCCGAAGGTGGTCCGCTTCAGCCGCCTGGCCAGCGCATACGCGGCCGCGGCACCGAGGGCGGTGGCGATCGCGGCGTAGAGGCCGAAGGTGGGCAGCTCGCGCCACAGCTCGCTGAGCACATGGCGTTCCGGGATGCCCACCGACACCTCGCCGACCAGCCTGCCCGTCGGCCCTTTCAGCGGGGCCTTGCCGTTGGCGGACCGTCCGGTCGCGCCCTGGTCGGTGCCGACGTGCGTCCGGCCGTCCAGCACCACGAGCGGCTCGGCCACCGGCGAGCCGACCAGCCGCGCCATGGGGTGCGAGTGGCGGACCCCGTGCAGGTCGATCACCACCACGTACGACGCCCCCGACGCGATCCGGATCCGCTCCGCGGCGCGCTGCACCACGTCACCGCCGTCGCCGTGCGCCATGGCCTGCCGGATCTGCGGGTCCGCGGCCGCGGTCTGCGCGATGCCCACGGCCCGCTCCTCATAGGTGCGGTCGAGCGCGGAGCGCTGCGCGAAGGCGAACAGGACGAATCCGATGGCGCCGGTGAGCGCCAGGATGAGGAGCTGGCTCGCGAGGATCCGCGCGGAGAGTCTCCCCCTCCCGCCGCGCCCGATTCGCATACGGATGCGTGTCACAGGTGCCTCTTCGCCTCTGTCCCGCGTGGTGCCGGGCCGGCCCTGCCGCCGGACCCGTGGTGGCGTGATTGTGCCTGATGGCCGAATTCCTGCCCACCCCCGTTTCACTGAGCAGAACGAGCAGAACCCCGGATAACGCGGCTTTCGCGAGATACCTGGGAAACAGCGACGTAACACGAGGTGACCTCTAGCGTCTGCCTTCCTCGACCCCACGAGGTGTGGAAGGAGACGGCCTCACATGGCTTCGCGAAACGATGTCGCGACGAGCCCGATCGCCGGTGCAGCAGAGCGCGAGGACGCGCGCATCGAGATCTCCGGGCTCACCAAGCGATTCATGACCCCTGCCGGTGAGGTGTTCACGGCGCTGCAAGACGTGTCGTTCACCGTGGAACCGGGGCAGTTCTGTGCGGTGGTCGGCCCCACCGGCTGCGGCAAGTCGACCACCCTGAGCATGGTGTCCGGGCTCGACCGGCCCAGCGAGGGCTCGGTCAGGGTCGGCGGTCGCGAGGTGGACGGCGTCACCGACGGCGTCAGCTTCATGTTCCAGGCGGACGCTTTGCTGCCCTGGAAGACCGTCCTCGGCAATGTGCTGATGGGGCCCGTCTTCCGTGGGGTGCCCAAGCAGCAGGCCCAGGCCTCGGCGCGGGACTGGCTGCGCCGGGTGGGCCTCGCCGGCTTCGAGGACCGCTACCCGCACCAGCTCTCCGGCGGTATGCGCAAGCGCGTGGCGATGGCCGCGGCGCTGATCAACGAACCCAAGATCCTGATCATGGACGAGCCGTTCGGCGCCCTGGACGTGCAGACCAAGGCGATCATGTCGACCGAGCTGCTGGACCTCTGGGAGCAGATCCGGCCCTCCGTCATCTTCATCACGCACGACCTCGACGAGGCCGTGGCGCTCGCCGACCGGGTCGTCGTGATGACGTCCAGCCCCGGGTCGGTCAAGGCCGTCTTCGACATCGACCTGCCGCGGCCGCGCGGCGCGGTCCAGGACATCCGCTACCAGCCCCGCTTCATCGAACTCCAGCACCAGATCTGGGACACGCTGCGCGAAGAGGTGGAGCGCGCCTACGCACGCACCGCAGGAGGAAAGGCATGAGCACGACGTCCACCACATCCGCCGTCCCGGTCGCCGACGGCGGGCAGGCCTCGGCCGCGGCCGCCGCCAAACGGGCCGCACGACGCCGTGTCGCGCTGGTCTGGGCGGGCCGCCTCGGCCTCGCCGCATTCATCATCGGCGGCTGGCAGGCGTTCACCACCTGGGGCATCGTCGACCCGTTCTTCTTCGGGCAGCCGTCCGGGATCTGGCACCGGCTGATCGACCTCTTCCAGAACGGCACCGAGTTCGGGTCCTTCTACGCGAACATCTGGACCACCATCCAGGAGGCGCTCATCGGGTTCGCCCTCGGCGCCGGCACCGGAGTGGTGTTCGGTGTGGCGCTGGGCCAGAGCCGCTATCTGTCCGACGTGCTCGGGCCCTACATCAAGATGGTGAACGCGATCCCGCGCATCGTGCTCGGCTCGATCTTCATCGTCGCCTTCGGCATCGGCGTCACCCCGAAGATCCTGCTCGCCGCCGTGCTGGTGTTCTTCATCGTGTTCTTCAACGCCTTCCAGGGCGTCCGCGAGGTGGACCGCAACATCCTCGCCAACGCCCGGGTGCTCGGCGCCTCCCAGCTGCAGATCATCCGGCATGTCATCGTGCCCTCCGCGCTGACGTGGATCATCGCCAGCCTGCACAGCGCGTTCGGCTTCGCCATCGTCGGTGCGCTGGTCGGCGAGGTGCTCGGCGCGCAGAGCGGCCTCGGCCTCGTCATCAAGACCGCGCAGAACAACTTCGACCCCAACGGTGTGTTCGCCACGATGCTCGTCATCGCGGTGATCGTGCTCGGCGCGGAGTGGCTGATCGGCAAGCTCGAACACCGGCTGCTCTCCTGGCGCCCGCCGGCCCCCACCGAGGCCAACAGCCTCTGATCCTCCCCCTTCCCCACCGCCCCTTCCTCAGAACGAAAGAGCCGCCATGTCCAAGAGAATCCTCACCGCGTCCCTCGTCACCGTCCTCGCCCTCGGCGCGGCCACCGCGTGTTCCAGCAGCTCCTCCGGCTCCGGCTCGGGCGGCTCCGGCGGGACCCCGACCGTCAGGCTCATGGTCGGCGGCATCGACAAGCAGATCTACCTGCCGTACCAGCTCGCCCAGAACCTGGGCTTCTACAAGAAGTACGGCGTCAACGTCGTGCTGAGCACCGAGCAGGACGGCGGCACCGGCGCCGAGGACGCCATGGCCTCGGGGCAGGTCGACATGGCGGGCGCCTGGTACAACCACACGATCGACTTCCAGGTGAAGGGCAAGGCGGTGGAGGACGTCGTCCAGCTGTCCGGCGCCCCGGGCGAGCGGGAGATGTGCGCCACCAAGAGCGGGGTGCACTCGGCCGCGGACTTCAAGGGCAAGACGCTGGGCGTCACCGACCTGGGCTCGGGCACCGACACCCTCACCCAGTTCCTGGCCGCCAAGAAGGGCCTCAAGACCAGCGACTTCCACCGGATCGGGGTCGGCGCGGGCTCCACCGCCATCGCCGCGCTGCAGAACGGCAAGGTGGCCTGTGTCATGACGACGCAGCCGACGGTCGCTGCGATCGAGAAGAAGGGGGTCGGCTACTCGGCGGTCGACGTGGCCACCACCTCGGGCGCCCAGGCTGCGACGGGCGGCGCCTGGCCGGCGGCGGGGGTCATCGCCCGTACCGACTGGGTGAACTCGCACAAGGACGCGGTGCAGAAGGTCGTCGACGCGCTCGTGGCCACCATGCACTGGATCGACAAGCACAGCGCGGCCGACATCGCCGACAAGCTGCCGCAGTCGTTCGTGCAGAACCAGCTGGTCACCAAGGCCGACTACGTCTCGGCCCTGACCCAGGACAAGGGCCAGTTCCTCCCGGACGGCATCATGCCGGCCGGCGGTCCCAAGAACGTCCTGACCACGGAGGAGCTGGTGGGCCACGCGACCTCGAAGGTGAACCTCGGCACGACGTTCACCAATGACTTCGCCGTCGCGGCCAACAAGAAGGAGGGCTTCACCACCACGACGACCCCGGCGGGGACGTCCGGCTGATCCTCCGTCACACCGGAATGAGCGGTGGCCGTGTCGGACTGACTCCGACACGGCCACCGACCCGCGTTTCCGCACGTCGGGACGACAGGATTTGAACCTGCGACCCCTTGACCCCCAGTCAAGTGCGCTACCAAGCTGCGCCACGTCCCGTTGCGCTCTCACCCGGGGTGTCCCGCGTGATCACGCAGGTCAACCCTACCGCACCTGAGCGGGTGCCCGTGTCGCCCCCGCGGCGGGGACCGTCGTACGGCCCCGGTGGCGGGCCGGGACGAGGAGGGCGGCGCCGGCCGCGGCCAGGCAGAGGAGGGCGAGCAGGGCCCAGCCGTGGGTGTAGCCGGAGGCGTAGGGCAGGCCGGAGGGCTGGAGGCGGGCGGTGACCAGGACGCTGGTGAGCGCGGCGCCGATGGAGCCGCCGATGGTGCGGATGTTGGCGTTCATGCCGGTGGCGGCGCCGGTCTGCTCGGGCGGCACGCTGCCGACGACCAGGTTGGCCATGGCGGCGAAGGCCAGTCCGATGCCGAGGCCGAACAGCCCGGCCACCACGGCGACCTGCCACGGGGCGTCGTGCCACAGGGTGAGGAATCCGCAGGCCAGCGCGCCCAGTGCGGCCCCCGTGGTGAGGAGCGCCTTGGCGCCGACGCGGGGTTCGAGACGGCCCGAGAGGACGCCGGAGAGGAACATCGCCAGCAGCATGGGGAGCATGAGGAGGCCGGAGGCGGTGACGCTCGCTCCGAAGCCGTAGCCGGCCGCGGACGGCGTCTGGACGAAGCCCGGCAGGAAGGACCAGATCGCGTACATGCCCGCGCCGAAGAGCAGGGCGGCGGCGTTGGTGGTCCACACCGCCGGCAGCCGCATCACGCGCAGGTCGATCAGCGGGCTGCGGGAGCGGGCCTCTGCCGTGAGCCACAGGGCGAAGAGCAGGACGGCGGCGGCGAACAGGCCGAGCACCTTCGGCGACCCCCAGCCCCACCGCCCGGCCTGGCTCAGCGGCAGCAGCAGGGCCACCAGCCACGCGGAGAGCAGCGTGGCACCGTGCCAACTGACCTTCCCCTGGGCCCGCTCGGGCGATTCGGGGACGTACGCCACGGCGATCAGGACCGTCACGGCGACGATCGCCACGGGGATCCAGAAGAGCCAGCGGTAGTCGAGCGCGGAGACGATCGGTCCGGCGGCCACCATGCCGACCCCGCCGCCCGCGGCGATGACGGCGGAGAGATTGCTGATACTGCCGCTCACCTCGGCGGGCGCGAACTCGTCGCGGATGATGCCGAAGGACAGCGGGAACAGGGCGCCGCCGACGCCCTGGACGACCCGGGCGACGATGAGCACGCCGATGTCCGGGGCGAGCGCGGCGACGAGACAGCCCGCGAGAACGGCGAGCAGGACGCCGACGAGGGTGCGCTTCTTGCCGGCGAGGTCGCCGACCCGGCCGAGGATCGGGGTGAAGACCGAGGCGGACAGCAGATAGGCGGTCATCACCCAGGTCGCGGTCGACTGGGAGGCGTGCAGGGCGTGCTGGACGGTCGGCAGGGCCGGCGCGATCAGCGACTGGAGCATCGAGAACACGCCCGCACCGGTCGCGAGGACCGCGAAGGTGAGGCGGGTGGACTTGCGGGGCATGGGAGAGCCTCTCCGGGAGGAGCGCTGGGACGGGCGAGAGGGGCATTCCTGCCGGGCACGTCTGCCCAGGGCGGATCGGCCCCCGCACTGCTAAAGTGGAGGTGCACCTCCACTCTAGCGGAGGTGCCCCTCCGGTTCAACCGAACCGGATGTGTTCCTCCGGTTCATCGATTCCCTCTGGGAGGCACCAGTGACGGCCACGCCGTTCCCCGTCGGCGAGATCGTGGCGGCCCGCCGGCCACACCGCAGGGACGCCGCCCGCAACTACGACGCCCTCCTCGCCGCCGCCCGCGAGGCGTTCGCCGAGCACGGCTCGGACGCCTCCCTGGAGGACATCGCCCGCCGCGCGGGCGTCGGCATCGGCACGCTGTACCGGAACTTCCCCAGCCGCCGCGACCTCTTCGAGAGCGTCTACGCCGACGAGGTCAACGCCCTGTGCGGGGCGGCCGTGGAGGTCGCGGACCTTCAGCCGTGGGAGGCGCTGACGGCCTGGCTGGACCGGTTCGCCGGCTACATGGTCACCAAGCGCGCGGTGCGCGAGGCGCTGAACGAAGAGTCGGAGATCTTCCAGACCTGCCGCGACTCGATGTACGCCGCCGGGGGCCCGCTCCTGGAGCGCGCCCAGCGGGCGGGCGTGGCCCGGCCGGACATGGACTTCACCGACCTGCTGCGGATGGTCGCCGGCATCACCGCCACGGCGTTCGACGACGACGCCCAGCGCGACCGGGTTCTCGCCATCGCGCTGGACGGCGTACGCACCGCCCACTGAGCACGCCCTCGGCAGGACCCGCCTACTTGATGAGCGCGTTCGCCACCACCACGACCACACCGAGCAGCGCGTCGCCCATCCCCATGAGGACGGCCAACGGCCAACTCCGCGACGAGGAGCGGGCAGTGACCAGGCCGAGGGCGAAGAGGATGCCGATGTTGAGGGCGAACGCCGGGTACTCTACGCCGTTCGGCGGCCACCAGCCCCAGCCCGCGCCGGCGAGCAGGAAGACCGTCGGCAGCACGGCCGTGACCAGCGGCCACTCGTCCCGCAGCGTGCGCAGCACGTCCCAGCGGCTGTGCGGGGCGCGTTCGGCGATGTAGTGGGCGTAGCCGTGCGCGAGGGCGGAGGCGAGGGCGGTCACCAGGAGCCACACAGCGTCGTAGCGGCGGCCGGCGGCGGTCGTACGGCCGTACTGGCTGAGCGCCGCCACCATCGAGCTGGCGAGGACGGCGCCGTACACACCGCCGAACAGGACGGCCTCGCGTGTGTCGTGCCGCCGGGGCGGGACCGGGCCGGCCGCGGTGGACTCAGCCATGTTCCCCACGATCACCCGTGCCGCGCCTCCTCGCCAGTCCGCGCGGAGCGACGAACTGTCCTTCCACCAGCCCCGATGCCCCACACACTGTCGGCTTCGGCGCGGCTCGGCGCTGGCTAGGCTCGCCGCATGACGCACAGCTTCGCGCTCCACATCCCCGACGCCGACCTCGAACCCGAGCCCCTCGAGCCGGAACAGATCGTCTCCGGCGACCCCGAGGTCACCGGGAAGGTGGTCTGGGAGTCCCCGGACGGCCGGCAGATCCGTGGCATCTGGCAGATCACGCCGGGCGTGGTCACCGACACCGAGGCCGACGAACTGTTCGTCGTGATCAGCGGCCGCGCGACGATCGAGGTCGAGGACGGGCCGACGCTGACGGTGGGGCCGGGCGACATGGCGGTGCTGCGGGCGGGCGACCGTACGACGTGGACCGTGCACGAGACGCTGCGCAAGGCTTACGCGATCAACCTGTGAGGACCGGGTCAGACTGAACTCAGCCCCTTGACCCCGGCGGTCAGCGCATCGGCCACCGCCGCCGGCGGGGTGTTCGCTGCCCCGCTCGTGCGGGCCAGGAGCGGCAGTTCCACCTGGACTCCGCCGAGGCGCGTCAGGTTGACCGGGTTCCTGGGGTGCACGCCGCGCAGGGACGCCGGGATGGCCCTCAGGTCGGTCACGGCCGGGAACTGCGGGATCCCGGTGGCGAACGCCTCGGCGAGGACGTGGGCCGCGTCCCGGTTGCCGCCGCCGAGGAAGACGGTGTGCGGCGCCTCGGGGCGCAGGTGGCCGTGGAGCGAGACCGTGAGGGCGACCCGCTCCAGGAACTCCCGCAGGAGTGCGCAGTGGTCGACCGCCATGCGCGGGGACGGGATGTGCACGGGCCGCCGTACCCCCGGCTGGGTGAAGACGAGGCTCGTGGCGCCGCAGCGGTGTGCGACGGTCCGGGCCAGTTCGGCGGTGCCGCCCTCGTTGCTGCCGTGCAGGGCCAGCAGACCGATCCCGTTGCCCGGTACGAGGGTCGCGACCATCGGTGTGCCCTCGATCTCCACCTGCTCGGTGCGTGTCACCGCCGCGTCCTCCTCACTCGGCCGTCTGGGCCGGCATGTTGTACGGCGTCACGACCTGGATCGCCGAGGGCAGCAGCGGTCCGGCGGGGGGCAGGGCGCCGTGGAAGCGCATCACCGCGTGGCAGGCCTCCCGCAGATCGTGCCGCAGATCGTGGTGGAGCACGGCGGACAGCCGGTGCTCGCGCAGCAGTCGCGTGTTGTCGCGGTCGAGGTCGTGGGCGATGAACACCGCGCAGGCCCGGCCGAGGTCGGCGAAGGCGCGCAGGGTGGCGTCGTTGCCGCCGCCGATGGAGTACACGGCCCGGATCTCCGGGTCCCGTTCCAGTGCGGCGCGGACCAGGTCGTACTGGGTGACGTCCAGGCCCTGCCCCTCGGCGATCTCCACCAGGGTGCGCTCGGGATGCCGGGCCCGCATCACGCTGCGGAACCCCATCTCGCGCTCCTCCTCGTTGCGGAAGAAGCCGCTGCTCAGGCTGGTGAGGACATGGCCGGGCCGGTCGCCGAGCCACTGGCCCGTCAGATAGGCGGCGGTGGCGCCGGCGGCTCGGTTGTCGCTGCCGACGTAGCCGATCCGGCCGCTGGCGGGCAGGTCGGTGACCAGGGTGACGACCGGGATGCCGGCCGCGGTGAGCCGGCCCACGGCGGCGGTCACCTCGGGGACGTCCGGCGCCTTGAGGATCACGCCCTGGGAGCCGCGCCGGGCGATCCGGTCCAGCGTCCGGACCTGCTCGGCGGCCGGGCCGGTCTCGCGGAAGTGGAAGCGCGAGCGCACCACCGCCGGGTGCAGGGAGGGCAGTTCGGCCTCCAGGGCCGCGCGCACGGCGGTGCTGAACCGCTCCGGCGCCTGGACCACGATGTCGACCATGAACGTACGGCCGACCAGCCGCACCTGGGTGCGCTGCCGGTCGAGGTCGGCGATGGCCCGGTGCACCTCCTGCGCGGTGCTCTCGCGCACCCCTCCCCGGGCGTTGAGCACACGGTCCACCGTGGCCTCGCTGAGACCCGCCTGACGTGCGATCTCCCGGATCGGGAACGGGTGACCCATGAGCCGGCTCCTTGAGGGGTTTTTGATGGCTGGCTGCTGGTTGTTGGAGGGGTTTGTCATGACAAGAATGACAGGGCCGCGCCGCTCCTGTGACCGAAAGAGGGACACCGATGTCCGTCGCCGCCGTACCCGGCCGTACCTGGCTGTCCGAGCAGGACTGCGATCCGGCCGCCTTCCGCGCCCTGATCGAGCGGACCACCCGCCTCGCGGACCACCCGCACGCCGCCTCGGTGACGGAGAACGTCCTGGTGTACGAGGGTGAACGGCTGCGGGAGACCGGTGACCGGCGGGCGTTGGCGGCGGAACTGGTACGCGCCCTGTCCGACGGCCCCGGGATCGTGGTCGTTCGTGAGGCCTTCCCCGACCCGGAGGTCGTCGACCGGGTCACGGACGTGTTCGAGGCGCTGATCGCCGAACAGCGGGCCTCTGGGGCAGGCGCCGGTGACCACTTCGCCGAGCCGGGCGCCAACGACCGGGTGTGGAACGCGCTGGAGAAGACGGCCCTGTACGACCCGGAGGCGTTCGCCGACTACTACGCCAACGACGTCCTGGCCCTGGTCTGTGCGGCCTGGCTGGGCCCCGGCTACCAGGTGACCTCGCAGGTCAACGTGGTCAACCCGGGCGGCGCGGGGCAGACCGCGCACCGGGACTACCACCTCGGCTTCCTGAGCAGCGCGGCCGCGGCCGCCTACCCGGCCCATGTGCACCGGCTCTCCCCTGTGCTCACGCTCCAGGCCGCGGTCGCCCACTGCGACATGCCGGTGGAATCGGGCCCGACGCGCTGTCTGCCGTACTCGCAGCGGTACGAGCCGGGTTACCTGGCGTGGCGGCTCCCCGAGTTCCAGGCGTACTTCGAGGCGCACCATGTGCAGCTCCCGCTCGCCAAGGGTGACGCGGCCTTCTTCAACCCGGCGCTCTTCCACGCCGCCGGCACCAACCGCACGGCGGACGTGCGCCGCACGGCCAATCTGCTCCAGGTGTCCTCCGCCTTCGGGCGCGCGATGGAGACGGTGGACCGCGAGGCGGTGGCGAACGCGGTGTTCCCGGTGCTGTCGCGGCGCGCGGCCGAGGGGGCCGGTGAGGCGTGGCTGGAGAACGTGATCGCGGCGAGCGCCGAGGGCTACCCCTTCCCGACCAATCTCGACAGCGACCCGCCCGTCGACGGCCTGGCCCCGCCGGCGCAGGCGGACGTGCTACGGCGGGCGGTGCGCGAGAGGTGGGCCCCGCAGCGGCTCCGTGCGGAGCTGCGGGCCGGTACCGAACGACGAGCCAGCTGAGGAAGGTCGGCATTCATGGGACATCTCGACGGACTTCCCGACGGACTTCTCCGGGACAAGATCGTCCTGGTCAACGGCGGCAGCCAGGGGGTCGGTGCCGCGATCGCGCGGGCTGCGGTCCGGGAGGGCGCCGTCGTGGCGGTCACCGGCCGCCGCACGCAGCCGGGTGAGGCGCTGGTCGCCGAGCTGGCCTCGGCCGGTGCCAAGGCGATGTTCGTGCGCGCCGATCTGGCGGACGCCGAGCAGGCCAAGGCGGCGGTCGCCGAGGTGGTGGACGCCCACGGCCGCATCGACTGCCTGGTGAACTCGGCCGGGCTGACCTCCCGGGGCACGCTGCTGGACACGACCCCGGAGCTGTTCGACGCGCACATCGCGATCAACCTCAAGGGGCCGTTCTTCGCCATGCAGGCGGCGGTCGCCGACATGGTGGCCCGCAAGGCGCCCGGCACGATCGTCAACATCACCACCTCCTCCGCGCACGGCGGTCAGCCGTTCCTGGCGCCTTACGTCGCCGCCAAGGCGGGCCTCGTGGGCCTGACCCTCCCCCACGCTCGAACCAAACTCGCGCGGGGGGACCCCCATCGCCGCGCACGCCCACCGCTGGGACCGGATCCGGATCAACGGCCTGAGCATCGGCTGGACCGCGACGGAGGGCGAGGACGCCACCCAGCGCGCCTTCCACGGAGGCGGCGACGACTGGCGCGAGCAGGCCGCGGCGCAGCTGCCGATGGGCAGGCTCGGCCAACCGGACGAGATCGCCGACTTCGTGGTCTTCCTGCTGTCCGACCGGTCAGGGGTGGTCACGTGGTCGGTGATCGACTGGGACCAGAACGTCCTCGGCGGACTCGACTGACTTTCCTGACGGAACATTCGTACACAAGGAGCATCATGCGCATCGGAATCCTCGGCCTCGGCCGCATCGGCGCCTTCCACGCCGAGACCCTCTCCGGACTGGACGCCGTCGAGTCGCTCGTCGTCACCGACCCGTTCGCGGACGCGGCCAAGGCCGCCGCCGAGCGGTTCGGGGCCGAGGTCGTGGACTCGCCGGAGGCGCTGCTGGCCGCCGGCGTGGACGGCATCGTGGTGGCGGCCGCGACCGATGCCCACCCCGCCCTGATCCTGGCCGGCGTCGAGGCCGGCGTCCCGGTCTTCTGTGAGAAGCCCGTCGCGAAGACGATGAGCGAGGGTGTCGAGGTGCTGCGGGCCGTCCGGAGCAGCGACGTGCCGATCCAGATCGGCTACAACCGCCGCTTCGACGCGGGCTTCTCCGCCGCGCGGGCCGCCGTACAGGCGGGCGAGCTGGGCAAGCTCCACACGGTCCGCTCCACGACCCTGGACCCGGCGCCGCCGCCGGCCGCGTACATCGCCGCCTCCGGTGGCATCTTCCGCGACTGCTCCGTGCACGACTTCGACATCATCCGCTGGGTGACGGGCCGCGAGGTCACCGAGGTGTACGCGGTCGGCGGCAACCGGGGCGCCGACTACATCAGGGCCGCGGGCGACGCGGACACCACCGGGGCGATCCTCACCCTGGACGACGGCACCATCGGGGTGGTCTCCAACTCCCGTCACAACGCCCGGGGTTACGACGTCCGCATGGAGCTCCACGGCTTCGCCGACTCCATCGCGGTCGGCCTGGAGGACAAGCTCCCGCTGCGCTCGGTCGAACCGGGCGTGACCTTCCCGTCGGGCAGGCCGCACGACTTCTTCATGGACCGCTTCACCGATGCCTACCGCGCCGAACTCACCGCGTTCACCGAGGTCGTGGCCGGCACCCGCCCCTCCCCCTGCACCGTCGAGGACGCCCTGGAGGCGGGCTGGATCGCCGAGGCCTGCACCCTGTCCCGCCAGGAGCACCGGCCGGTGACGATCGCGGAGGTCCGGCAGGCCTGAGACATGCGGGCGGCGCCGGGCGGAGGTGCCCGGCGCCGCCTCGCTGTCTCAGCCGCAGTAACGGATCAGCCACTCGTCGGGGTTGTAGGTGTCCCGCGCCGGGTCGGGCGAGGTGGCCGGCCTGGTCTCGACCATGTCCTCGGGGCGTATCCGCTCGGGCAGCGTGCCGAAGCGGTCGTGGCGCAGGAGGGCCGGGTCGGTCCTGTCCTGGGCCGCCTTGCGGGGTTCGGTGCGGTGTGTCATCTCGTCCTCCCGTCTGCGCGGGCGTCCCCCGTCGTCGTGCACAACGCCCGCGTGCCCCCGGTTGGTTCCCGGACGCCTGCCGGCGGAATCCTGTCAGGCTCCGCAGGAACGCAGGAACCGCCGCGTCCGCACCGCGATCGGCAGGGGCTTGTCCGGCTCGCACGGATACATGTCCTGCTCGACGATCGCGAACAGGTCCACGCCCAGCCGCTGCGCGGCCTGCAGGACGGGTCCCAACTCGGGGACGCCGGAAGGCGGTTCACACATCACTCCGCGCTGCACCGCCGGCCCGAACGGCACCCCGCCCGCGATCACCTCGGCGAGGACCTCCGGGTCGACCTGCTTGAGGTGCAGATAGCCGATGCGCTCGCCGTAGGTCTCGATGAGCTTGACGCTGTCCCCGCCGCAGTAGGCGTAGTGCCCGGTGTCCAGGCACAGGTTGACCAGCTCGGTGTCGGTCGAGTCCAGGAAGCGCTCGACGTGGGCCTCGGTGTCGATGTGGGTGTCGGCGTGCGGGTGGACCACGATGTCCAGGCCGTACGTCTCCTTGACCTCGTGGCCGAGCCGTTCCATGCCCTTGGTCAGGTGCGCCCACTGCTCGGCGGTCAGCTCCGGCGGCTCCAGGATCTCGGCGGTCTTGTCGTCCCGCCAGAAGGACGGGATGACCACCAGGTGCCGCGCGCCCATCGCCTGGGTGAGCGCGGCGACCTGGCTGACATGCGCCCAGGTCTCCGCCCAGACGGACGGGCCGCGGTGCATGCCGGTGAAGACCGTGCCCGCGGAGACCTTCAGGTTCCGCCGGGCCACCTCGTCCGCGAGCCGCGCGGGGTCGGTGGGCAGGTAGCCGTAGGGGCCGAGTTCGATCCACTCGTAGCCGGCCTCGGACACTTCGTCGAGGAAGCGTTCCCAGGGCACCTGCCGCGGGTCGTCGGGGAACCAGACGCCCCAGGAGTCGGGGGCCGAGCCGACCCGGATGCGGTCCAGCGGGGTGGGAGTGGCCATGGTCAGGGGGTTCCTTCCGCAGAGGGCGCGACGGGTGCGGTGAGGTCGCTCTCCTCGGGGAGTTCCTCGACGTCGACGCCGCGCACCTGGGCCAACTCGTGTTTGAGGGCGGCGAGTTCGGCGCCGCCGGCCATGTGGTTGGTCAGTTCCTCCAGGCTGACCTCGCTGCGCGAGGCCGACAACTCCAGGGTGCCCAGGCGCAGGACGCTGAAGTGGTCGCCGACCATGTAGGCGTGGTGGGGGTTGTGGGTGATGAAGATGACGCCGAGGCCGCGGTCGCGGGCGGCGGCGATGTACTTCAGCACCACCCCGGACTGCTTGACGCCGAGGGCGGCGGTGGGCTCGTCCAGGATGAGCACGCGGGCGCCGAAGTAGACGGCGCGGGCGATGGCCACGCACTGGCGCTGGCCGCCGGAGAGGGTGCCGATGGGCTGCTCCAGGTCATCGAGGACGATGCCCATCTCGCGCAGTTCGTGGTCGGCGGTCTTCTTCATCCCGGCGATGTCGAGGCGGCGCAGCGGCCAGGGGCCCTTGGTCATCTCGGAGCCGAGGAAGAAGTTGCGCCACACCGGCATCAGGGGGACGGTGGCCAGGTCCTGGTAG
The DNA here is from genome assembly GCF_053597455.1 of Streptomyces sp. NPDC001393. Taxonomy (NCBI): domain Bacteria; kingdom Bacillati; phylum Actinomycetota; class Actinomycetes; order Kitasatosporales; family Streptomycetaceae; genus Streptomyces; species Streptomyces sp. NPDC001393. The sequence continues at coordinate 792 of NZ_JBSFIH010000039.1, read as the reverse complement.
ACCGCCGCGATGCCCTTGTCCAGGGCCTCGCGCGGGCTGGAGAAGCGCACCGGGGCGCCGTCGACGAGGAACTCGCCCTCGGTGTGCTGGTGCAGCCCGGAGACGATCTTGATGAGGGTGGACTTGCCCGCGCCGTTGTCGCCCAGCACACAGGTGACCTGGCCGGCGTGCACCTTCAGGTCGACGCCGTGCAGGGCACGGATGTTGCCGTAGGACTTGCCCGCCCTGCACAGTTCGACCAGCAACGCGTCCTGCTGGGGCACGGCGTCCTGGACGACCGCGCCGTGGGTTCCGGATGTGTTGTCAGTCATCGGTTTACCTCCGGGTCGCCGTGCGCTGGACCCACAGATTGATCAGGACGGCGCCGAGCAGCATCACGCCGAGGAAGGCCTTGAACCAGTCGGGGTTCCAGCCGGCGTAGACGATGCCCTGGTTGACCATGCCGAACATGAAGGCGCCGAAGACCGGGCCGATGGCCGAGCCGGCGCCGCCGGTGAGCAGGCAGCCGCCGATGACGGCCGCGGCGATGTAGATGAGCTCCTGGCCGACGCCCTCGCCGGACTGCACGGTGTTGAAGGAGAACAGGTTGTGCATGCCGATGAACCAGGCGCCGAAGCCGACCAGCATGAACAGCGAGATCTTGGTGAAGGTCACCGGGACACCGACGGCCCGCGCGCTGTCCTTGTTGCCGCCGACGGCGAAGATCCAGTTGCCGTACCTGGTGCGCAGCAGCACCCAGGTGGCCAGGGCGGCGTAGACCAGCCACCACACCACCGTGATCTTCACCTGGAC
>NZ_JBSFIH010000038.1:0-84281 GCF_053597455.1 Streptomyces sp. NPDC001393 | reverse complement strand
ACGGCATTGTCACCGATCTGACAGACAGCGACGAACCGAAGATCGACTGGCCGTTCTTCCAGTTCGGTATCTCCGCGCAGTCATTCCATCCGAAGGTCGCCGGGGCGCGACTGTACGCGGACACCCTGGAGGCCGCGCTGGGCGCCTGGCCCAAGAAGTAACCCAGTCAGACCGTGTGGGGATGCCCAACAGGGCTTCCCCACACGCTTTTTGAGTACACATACTCATGCTGCCGGCTACACGTGGGCTGCATGCTGGGGCAGACGGCAGGAGGCCACGGTCATGAAGCGGGTCAAGCAGGTCAAGACAGCGGCATTGATGCTTCTGGCGCTGGCGGTGTCCGCGTGCTCGGCAGAGGACCGGGCTGTACCGGAGAAGACTGTCCGCAAACTTGCCGGCAGCCCGGAAGCGGTCAACGCCAGGCAGAGGTCGGAAGCTGGGCTCAGACAAGTGGTTCAGGCGTACGTCGAGCACACGCCCTTGAAGCTCGGCCTGGTCGTGGTCAGCGACAACTGCTGGGGCGGAACAGCCAGGGGATGGCTGGAGACCAGGGATAGCGACCTGTACAAGATCAGCTGCGGTCTGCATGTCACCGCCTACTTCGGCGCCGACCCGAAACACATCGTGTCCGTCCTCGACGGAATCCTCACAGCCGGCGACCGGAACGTACCCGGCATCGAGTTCAACCACGCAGCATACGGAGCGCTCATCGACTACTACCGGAAGCCCTATGACACACGCAATCCTGAAGTGCCTTCGCGTGATGCCGTAAGCCAGAGTCTGAAGTGGGATCCGGTACGCGACCGTCAATGGAAACCCAATTTCATCAGCGAACCGGAAGGCCCGTGTGAAAATGATCCACCGGTCAAACGGTGTCTGCGTGAACCATCTTCCGCTTCGGTGGCTGCTATACGCAAACAGTACGGCATGGTGTTCCAGCTCAACCTGGGCGCAACCTACTTCAAAATCGTGAAGAAGCACTAACCGCAGGTAGAATCGAAGCCACTCCTGCACGATCATGCGCTCGCTGATCCGCGCGGCAGCTTCTGTGCACCGACGAGGACCGGACACCGAGGTCAGCGTTGTCGCTGGCCTTGGCTGCGCCTGTCCGGGCGGCGTCCGCGGACTGGGTGAGGCGGCCGCTTGGTAGCCATCGCGTCCGTTGCTCCGGCTCTTTCCCGCACTGCTGCGATCGGGTGTTCGTCTGTCGTCATGCCCAGGGCGACGCAGATCGCTTACTGCCGGGCCGCGGCCTGTTCGTCAGGGGCGGTCACGGTGGCGGCTTTGCCGTCCTGCAGTTGCTGAAGGCGCTTGAGTGTTGCGGCGAGCATGGCCTGTGTGCCCGAGGGGTCGCCTGCGGTGCCGCCTTCGATGCGTACCCGGATGTTGACCTTGCCCGAGCGGACGTACCCATAGACGGAGTCGTCGCGCTTGGCGCGCGTCGTGTTCGATGTTCACGAGATGCGACAGCACGTTGGAGGTCGACAGTCCAGCAGGAACGGTGGCGGAACGCGCCTTCCGGCGGTTGGGGGGCGCGTTCCGGTGGTGTCGGTGGTGTGTTTCTGTCAGCTGTGGGTCGTTTGGTGGGTCAGGGGGTGGGCGGGGTCCAGTCGGCGGGGAGGCCGGACTGGCTAAGGACGGCGTTGAGGCTGTAGAAGTCCTGGTCGGAGGTGATCTGGCGGCCGTCGAGGGTGAGGAGGGTGGCCAGCGGCACGGCGAAGGGCTTGGGTGCGCCCTTGAGATGGCCGGAGTAGACGGCCTCGATGGTGATGTGGTCGCCGTCGCGGTGGGTGGCGTGCACGGTGACGTGGACGTTGTCGATGAGGCTGTCGGTGCGGGCCTTCCATCCGGCGATCTCCTGGCGGCCATGGAAGATGACGCCTATGGCCTGGTCGGTGTAGGTGCCGTCGGAGGTGAACAAGGTGCCGAGCGTGTTGGGGTCGGTGCCGTTCCAGGCAGTGGACCAGTCGGCGACGACCTTTGGCAGGTGCCGGTCGGTGGGCGGTGCGGCGAAGGCGGTGGTGCCGAGTGCGGTGATGGCGGCCGCGGCGCAGATCAGGGTGGTCATGGCACGGGTCGGGCGGAGCTTCACGGCGTCGGTCCTCCGGGTGATGTATGTGGGGTGACGGATGCGGGTGTTCGGGTGCCTTGAGCCTGCTTCGAGGTTCGGCGGCGGTGGAGCGTCACGAGGCGCGGGCCAGCGGTGGTGCCCCAGGACTGTGCGGGTCAGGGAGTCAGGACGACCTTGCCGGTGACGGTGCCGGACTCCGCGAGGCGCAGGGCCTCGGAGGCCCTCGCGAGCGGCAGTTGGGCGGCGATGCGGGGGGTGACGTCGCCGCGGCGGACGGCGGCGAAGACTTCGGTGAGGTCGGTCCGCAGCCGGGCGCGGAAGCGGTCCTTGTTCAGCGTCCGGCCGGCCCAGATGTTGTAGAAGTGGGCGCGGCGGCCGTTGGGCAGGGTGTTCCAGATCCAGGTGCGGGCGAGGATTTTCAGCACGGGCCACTGCTTGGAGCCGGTGTCGTCGCGTGTGGAGGCGCTGCCGTAGGCGACGAGGGTGCCGCCGGGGGCGAGCAGGTACCAGGAGTCGATGACGCTGCGGCCGCCGACGTGGTCGAAGACGGCGTCAACTCCACCGGGGGCCAGGTGCCGGACCTGGGCCGTCACGTTTCCGGCGCGGTAGTCGACCGGGGTGACGCCCAGTTCCCGCAGCGCGTCGTGGTGCCGGGCGGAGGCCGTGCCGATCACCTTCACGCCGGCTGCGCGGGCGAGTTGGACCAGGACGGAGCCGACGCCGCCGCTGGCGCCGTGCACCAGGACGGTCTGCCCGGCGCGCACTCGGGCTGTGCGGTGCAGCATCTGCCAGGCGCTGATGCCGTTGACGACGACGGTCTCGGCCTGAGCCGCGGTCAGGCCGTCCGGGACCTCGACCGCGTCCTTGGCGTCGACGAGCACGTGGCTGGCCCAGCCGCCGACCTTGACCAGCGCGGCCACCCGCCGTCCGGCCAAGCCCGGGTCGACTCCCTGGCCGGTCGACAGCACCCGGCCCACCAGGTCATAGCCGGGCACGAACGGGAACGGCGGCTGGTCGTAGTAGCGCCCGCGGCGCATCTGCTGTTCGGCGAATGAGACGCCGGTCGCCTCCATGGCGATCACTATGCGTCCCGGGCCGGGGTCTGGCACGGCTGCGTGGCGGATCCGCAGGCCCTCCGGGGCCACGATGCCTGGCAGAACGACCTGGACGAGGCGTTCGCCGCTCACGGACACCCCTCCTTTCGAGAGAAGCTGTTGTGTTCGTTAGAAGTTCTAACCCCCTTCTCTGTTAGAGTCAAGAGTGTTCGCGATAGGTTCTAACTAACGACGCGGCGAGAGCACGGGAGGCAGGTTGTGAGCGAGCTGAATGCGAGGACTCCCAGGGAGCGGTACCGCGCCCAGGTACGGGAGGCAATCAAGAAGCACGCCTGGGAGCAGATCGCCACTGCCGGGGCTTCCGCTCTCTCCCTCAACGCCATCGCCAAGCAGATCGGCATGAGCGGACCGGCCCTCTACCGGTACTTCGCCAACCGCGACGAGCTGATCACTGAGCTCATCAGGGACGCCTACCGCAGCCTGGCCGACACCTTCCGCGCCCGCGCCGAGGCCGGCGCCGATCTCAGCGACCTGGCGCACGCCCTGCGCAGGTGGGCCCTGGACGACCCGCAGCGATACTTCCTCGTCTACGGCACCCCCGTGCCCGGCTACCAAGCCCCCGAAGACACCACCCGGATCGCCTCGGAGATCATGGCCGTTCTCCTCGACGCCTGCACCGCCCAACAGCCCCCCGCCGCGCCGCCGTCACCGCTGGAGACGCACCTGGACGGGCACCGGGACTGGGCCGCACCGCACCCGGCCGCGCCGTCGGCGCTGCATCGCGCCCTCTCCTTCTGGACCCGCCTCCACGGCGTCCTGTCCCTCGAACTCGCCGGCCACTTCACCGGCATGGGCTTCGATCCGGCCCAGCTCTACACCGCCGAGGCAGAGACCATCACGGGCCACTGACAGCAACAACGGCGCAGCAGCGTCATGCGACGCGACGCTTACCCGAAAACTGAGACGCCGCCAGGGACGCCGCCAAACAAAGGTCGTGAACGCCGAAAGTGCCGCGCAGTGAGGGGCGGCGCTATCTGTGGTGCTGTCGAAACCAGTGAACATTTCGACTCGCGTGCGGAACCTCACTGCCTTCCCAAGTGGCGGCCAGGTGCTGCCCGTTCTCGGGCTCTGGTCCACTTCTTGTGGTGCGGTGACGCTCAGTCACACCAATAGAACCCTTTTGCGGAGGAGTTCGAATCCTGCGCGGCCGAACATCTGACGCTTGAGCATTTTGATCCGGTTGACATGGCCTTCGACGACGCCGGAATTCCACGGTTGGGTGAGGCCAGCGATGACGGCGTCGAGGTCGCGCTCGAGATGGTGGGCGAAGCGGCTGAGACTGGGCAGGTCGGTAGCGGCTCTGGCTGTTTCGATCCACTCGGGCAGTCGGTCGAGCAATAGTCAAGAGTTGTGGGTGAGCTGAGTTCAGCTCTCGCTGCGGTGGTTGAGGCCGGTCCTGGCAGTGTTGCGGATCCGCTTGGTGCGGCCGGCTTCGGCGAGGATCTCGGCAGCCTCGATGTTCGTCCCGGCGGCGGTCATGAGCTGGAGCCAGCTGGATGACGTGAGCAGGTCGTCCGGTTGCCAGGGCAGCTTGAGCGTGATGGCGCGAAAGAGTGACCACTCCCGCAGGCGCTGAGCCAGGAAGGGGTGGTCGATCGTGGCCTGGGTCATCGCCTGCGCCCACCCCTCGTAGGCCGGGCCAGAGTAGAGGTCGGCGGCTCGACGGTCCAGGTGCCGCAGCACGGCGGACTGGGCCATCGTCTGGTCCGGATCGGTGAGCACGCGGCTGACCAGGTCGACCTCGTCCGGGTTCGCAACGTGTGCCAGCTTGTCGAGGTAAGCCGCGAAGCGGGCGTGCTCGTCGGGGTTCTGCAGGATGTCGTGGACGTTCATGCGGCCTGCTCCTCGCGCTCGACCAGAACGCCGTTCTCGAATCGTGCGCCAGCGCGGACCAGGGACACCAGGTGGGCTCCGGTGATCGCGCGCCATCGCGCCTGGGCGGACTCGACCAGCTTGAACACCATCGCGAGCGCGGCCGCCGGGCTGCCCGCGCCGCGGGTGACCTTGGTGCGGAGCTTAACCGTGGAGAAGGTCGACTCGATGGGGTTGGTGGTCCGCAGGTGAATCCAGTGCTCGGCAGGGAAGTCGTAGAACGCGAGCAGTTCGTCACGGTCCTCGGTGATCTTCGCGACGGCCTTCGGGAACTTTGCCCCGTAGGTCTTCGCGAACGCCTCGATCACCTTCTCGGCGTGGGCGCGGTCCTCGGCGTTGTAGATCTCCTGCATCGCCTTCGTCGCGCCGGGCTGCGCGGACTTGGGCAGGCAGTTCGCGACGTTGCGGGCTTTGTGAACCCAGCACCTTTGTGGCCTGGCTGCCGGGAACACCTCGGCGAGCGCCCGCCACAGGCCCATGGCGCCGTCGCCGATGACCAGCTCGGGGTCGCGCATGCCGCGTCGGCGGCAGTCGCGCAGCAGGTCGGCCCACGACTCGGTGGACTCCCGCAGGCCCTCGGCCAGGGCGATCAGCTCCTTCGTGCCGTCCAGCCGGACCCCAAGCAGGACCAGGACGCACGAGCGGGCCTGGCCGAGCCGCACCTTCGGGTGCACTCCGTCCGCCCACACGTAGACGAAGTCGCGGTCGGACAGGTCCCGGTTCTGGAAGGCGGAGTGGTCGTCGCTCCACTGCTGGGTCAGCCGTGTCACGGTCGCGGCCGACAGGCCGGCCGCGCCGCCGAGGAACTGTTCCAGCGCCGGGACGAAGTCACCGGAGGACAGGCCGTGCAGGTAGAGCAGCGGCAGCACTTCTTCGGGGACTTGCGGCACCACGGCGGAAGGATCTTCGAGGAGAACCGCTTGCGCTCGCCGGTCTCGTCGTCGACGCGGCGGTCGTTCACCCGCGGAGCCTTGACCTCGACCGGCCCGGCGGCGGTGACCACAGTCCTCGCCTTGTGGTGGCCGTTGCGGACCACGAGACGCAGGCCATGCTCGTCGGTCTCGGCCGCCAACTCAGCTATGTACTGGTTGACTTCCGCTTCCAGCGCGGCGGCCAGCATCCGGCGGGCGCCTTCCCGCACGATCTCGTCGATCAGGGAGCCGGACTGGGTGGAGCCGTCGTCGGTGACTACGCTGAGCACGGGCGTGCCTTCCCGACCCGCGCTGCAACGCGGGCCTACTCGGAGACCTTACGGATCATTCGGGAAGGTACGCCCTTCGCATGCCATCCCGGAACCAATCCACAAGTCCTGAGCATTGCTCGCCCGGCGGCCATGGCCGGCAAGGGCGGGCTCGATCTGCTTGTGCAGGGCGCCAACTGGGAGGTCCTGCAGACCGCCCGATACGCCAACGGCAAGTGGGCCCCGACCAAGCAGCTGTTCAAGAGCTGGTCCTTCTACGACTTCACCGACGTGGTGCAGAACGGCCGGCTGCGTCTGTTCATCGAGCAGCCCACCAGCTGGGACGTCACCTTGGAGGAGACCACCCAGAACCCGGACGGCAGCTGGCCCGCCCCCACCCCGATGCCCGGCCTGGCGCCGGTGCGGGTCACCTCCAAGCCGACGCGGAACTACCTCGCGGCAGCCGTCGTAGGAACCCACGTGCACCTGGTGTACATCGACACCAACGGCCGCCTGATGCACACCATGGAGCGGTCCGACGGCACCTGGACCGCTCCCGACCAGGTGGCACCGGGCGGCGTCTACCGCAACGACTGGTTCCAAAGCCTGTCGGCCGCCTCGGTCGGCGGAGGGCTGCAGGTGGCCGCGGTGGACCAGATCCACCGCACCGTTCTGCACACCGCGCTCGGCGGGAACGGCAGGTGGACGCCGTGGAGCAACGTGCTGTCCTGGACCGGCACTCCCCGCCACTGGGGCATGCCGATCCAGGTGGCCATGGCCGGGTTCGGTAGCAGCCTGCAGATGGTCGTGCTGACCAACGGCCAGGTCGCGCAGTACCACACCGTCCGCAGCCCGAACGGGCACTGGAGCACCTGGGACGACATCAACGCGCGGGTGGACTTCAACCGCGCGGGCTTCATCGGCACCGTGCTGAATGGGGTCACCGCCGTCAACGTGGCAGGAAACCTCCAGCTCGTTTTCGCCTCCGGCGATGACCGCGGCACGCTCTTCCACACCATGCGTTACGCCAACGGCGCGTGGACCCGAGCAACGCTGGTCCAGCACTACACGAACATGTCCGCCTGGCGGCCCGACGGAGTGGCTGGATCATCCGGCTGAGCTGCGGCCGGGGCACAGGCGCCCTCCGCACGGTGCCGGGGGAATGCCCGGCACCGCTTGGCCGGCCTCCCCCTCCCTGCCGACCACACGGGGCCGCAGTGGCTGGATGGCGAACAGGCCACCCGTGCCCGATGGCCCACGCTCGTCACCACCCGCCAGCACCGCCTCCACACCAACCAGTAGCAGCAGAGGGGAACGGCATCCCTCGCGCCCCAACCGTCTGACTTGCACACATACGGCTGCGGCCCGCGAACACCCGAAGTGTTCGCGGGCCGCAGCCGTAAAGGGAGATCAGCTGGCGTTCCGTCCGATCAGCTGGGTCAGCAGCTCAACGATCTGCGCCTGGTTTCGATCGATCTCCTCGGTGAGGCCGCGGACCTCACCGGCGAGGGAATCCACTTTCGCGTCCAGGTTGCCCACCTTCTGATCAAGGTTGCCCACCTGCAGGCGCAGCGCCGTGAGATGGCTCTTGACGATCCCGAACTCCCGAGCCGTCCGCTCCGCCACGTCCTCGAAACGGCGGGTGAGAGCGGCGATCCCGCCCTGGGCGATGGGGTCCACAGGCACGCGGATCTCCTGCCAGATCATGGGGTGGGATGGTCGTCGGTGGTCCTCTACGACGTCGCGGTCACCGCGTCCCAAGCCCGCCTGCCGTTGGGCCGGCCGATCACCGGTACAGAGCGGTCCAGCGCACTCATCGGGGCGGCCGATTCAGGCCGGGCGGCGCTTCGACCGGGCGATGACGACGACCTCAGCGGTGGCTAGTCCCCACAACAGGGCGGCCACCCAGGCGAGCAAACCGTCGCTGACAGCGATGTAGGTAGTGCCCCACACGATGGCCATGACCACCAGCGGGGCAATCATCGCCATACGGCTGCCCCGAATCGGCGATGTCTGCTGCCGACCGTATGTCGAGCGCAGATAGCCGCGGTACAACGTGCACACAGCCAGCACGATCGCACCACTCCACACCACTACTTCAGCCACGTTGCGCTGTCCCCTCTCAAGTCAGCGGCGGCACCTACTTGCAGTAGCCGCCCTTGTACTGTGCAACAACACCGTCGGTCTTGACCTCTACACACTTGTCCGCGTGCTCGGCGAGAGCCGCCTGTGCCACGACGAGTGCAGCAATAGGGTCGACCACAAGGTCCATGGGGCCGGCGATGGTGGTCAGGACGGCAAGAGCGACGGGACCGCCGTATGCCAGCTTCTTGGTCTCGGACTTGTTGAAATACGCGGTGCCCGTGATGATGCCCCACGTGAAGTGGGGGTCGGCGACCACAGGGAAAGCGGTGCTGCTCGTGGTCTCCACCGTCTGAACGAGCTGATCGCCTTCGAGCGTGTAATGAGTCGGTACGGGCTGGCCGTTGGCGTCCTTCGCCCAGGGCGCGGAGATGTGCCCGACCTCCTGGGCGGCGGTGCCGCCTGCCAGGGTGCGCAGCAGGAGGTAGCCGCCAGCTCCGTCTTCCACCGCTTTGGTGTCGGCCGGCAGGTTCAGGGTGAAGCGCTGCGTGGTCGGTGCCTGGGCATTCTTGAGCGTGATCAAAGTGGACGCGCCACCGTCCGTGGAGGGCTGGACCGCCAGGTCGGTCGCGGTGGCGGCATCCGGGTAGACGACGGTGCCCTCTCCGGTCTTAACCCCCTCCACGTCACTGCGGCCGGGCAGGCCGAGTGACAGGTTGCCCGTGCCCGGTGCTGAGGCGGCAACCTGACCGCCGGCGTTCTCGGGGGTGGAGACGGTTACACCGCCCGTCGTAGCTTGCGCCGGACTGGTGGCCGTGGCCGTGGACGCGGCGATGGTCTGCGTGCCAGTGGCCTGCTGCACAACAGCGGCAGCCTGCGCGGCGTTATCACCGTCAGCGGCGAAGGCCGGGGCGCTGGTGACAGCAAGAGCAGCAGTCAGGGACGAAGCAAGAACGGCAGAGATCGCTGTACGTATGCGCATTACGCTAAAATTTCCCGTTTTGTGTTCGCACCGTCTGGTCAGGACGGCCTTAATAAGGTAAGTCAGGGCAAAGTCCGCGAAAAATCCATCTATGGATTTGCCGCGAAAAACCCGCGTGAAAGCATCGCAGTCCCGAGAAGTGGGCATCGCCCAAAAAGAAGCTACGACGCACACCAAGACATGTAACTTCCCCCGCAAGCAGACTGAAGCTCCTGGTCAGAGAGCTGTAAGCACGTACACGCAGCACTTGTTTCAGCTGCGCGGCGGCCTTGCTATTTGTACATGGCTTGGATCTTGTGATGCAAGTGAAGGGACAGTGATGGAAGCCGATGGGCGCGCTATTTGAGGATCGCTTGAGCTTTCACGCCTATGGCAGCCCAATTCCTTCGGTTACTGGGCAGAGTGGTTCGTTCCTCGAATCAGACGGAGTCAAAGGCCGCTCCCCGATCGGCATGCTGATCCGCCCCGACACCCAAAGAAGTACACGCCCGCCCACCAGCTCCTCACCAACCTCGACCTGCGCGCCAGGCGTTCGCGGCCGCAGCCGCTCAAGCGGGCAAGCTCAGAGGGCCTCCGGATCGACGCCCTGCGCACGCGCGAGCGCGAACAGAACTCGTTCGATCGTGTCCAGACGCTGGGTAATCGACCGCTCCGTCGGCGCACCGACGGCATCGGCGATGGCCTCGATTTCCGCGTCCAGGTCCCGCAGCCACTCGTCATGCGTCGCCATCCCGGCCTCCATATCCACCATCCTGACAATCGACGGCAGCCGGCGCCGCAGACTCACCGGGTCGAAGGCCAGCTCCGGGTCAGTGGAGTAATGCCGGTGCCCGCGTACAGCTGACCCGATCAGTGAGCGGTTCCCCGGCCTTCACCGCCTGCCAGGCGATCGCCGCTGCGTGCGCCACCGGCCAGTCGACGTTTCCCCCAGTCCATCGCATACACCGCGATGCGCCGCGGTGAACGGTACGTTCCTCGCGAACCACAGGGACGCCTATGGGCGGAACCCTCGCCTCAGCCGAGCCCAAGCCGAGAGAGCGCAGTAGCACAGTCGCTGACAATGGCCTGCTGCGCCGCCTGGCGGGGGAGCGGTCGGCCGCGGATGACTCAGGTGGTCCGCAGCGTGGCGGTGGCGATCTCCAGGAAGTCGCTCAGCGGCTTCGCGCGCCGGTCCGCGAGGACGGCCAGGCAGGTCTCGATCTCTGGGGCATCCGTGACCGGGAGGTGGACGAGGTCGGGGCGGGAGTAGGACCGCGCGACGCTCAGCGGGATGAGTGCGATGCCGTGCCCGGAGGCGATGAGCTCGAACTTTTCCTCGAGTGAGGACGTTCGCCGCGTCGGTGCGTCGAGCATCCGCTCGCCGTCGAGGTCCGCAACGGTGAGCTCCTGACGGCAGGCCATCGGGTGCGCCGTGGACATGCAGGCCACTCTGGGCTCGTGACCGATGGGGATGATGTGCAACCCCGAGTCGTCGAACGGCCGCCGCAGATACCCGACCTGGGCCCGGCCGTCCCGGAGCGGGGTGTCCTGCTCCCACCAGCGCGCCGGGACGACGTCGGTCTCGACGTCCGGGTGGCGCGAGGTGAACGCCCGGATCGCATCCGACACATGCAGCCCGGGAGAGAAGGCGACAACGAGCCGCAGGACGCCCCGTTCGGCGTTGTGGACGCGGCGCACTGCCGCGTCGACAGTCGCGAGAATCCCCTGCGCCTCCTCGTGGAGCTGCTTTCCGGCGGCGGTCAGCTCCATGCTGCGGGTGGTCCGCACGAACAGGGCGCACTGCAACTCCTGCTCGAAAGCCCTGATCTGCCGGCTGAGAACCGGCTGGGTGATGTAGAGCTGTTGCGCGGCTCGGCCGAAGTGCCGGTGCTCGGCCACCGCGAGGAAGTAGCGGAGCTTGCGCAGATCGAGATCCATGCCTTCAAGGTATCAATTGCCCGGAAGGGTATTGGACGCCGCGGATGGCCAGCCTCGAGACTCGAAACATGATCGTCATCACCGCCCCCACCGGCAAGATCGGCAGCCGGCTCCTGGACATCCTGCTCGACGAAGCCCCCACTCGCGGCGAAGAACTGCGCGTCATCGTGCGCGACCCCGCAAAGCTCCCCGACGCGGTCTGCACCCGCGTCGACGTCGTCACCGGCTCGCACGGCGACGCCGAGGTCGTCGACCGGGCCTTCGCCGGCGCGGACGCCGTCTTCTGGCTGGTCCCTCCGGCCGCCCACCGGACACCGAGCCTGGACGCCGCGTACTCCGGGTTCACTCGCGCAGCCGCGAAGGCGTTCACCGCCCACGGAGTCGGACACGTCGTCGGCGTCTCGGCGCTCGGCCGCGGCACTCCCGTCGCAGGCCGCGCCGGGCACGTCACAGCGTCGCTGGCCATGGACGACCTCATCGCGAGCACGGGCGTGGCCTACCGGGCGCTCGCAAACCCGACGTTCATGGACAACCTGCTGCGACAGGTGGCTTCGATCCGCGACGACGGCGTGTTCACCGACACCGTCGCCGCCGACCGCAAAGCACCGACGGCCGCCACCCGGGACATCGCCACGGCCGCCGCCGGCCTGCTGCTCGACCGCTCGTGGACGGGTACGGGCGAGGTCCCGGTGCTGGGCCCCGAGGACCTTTCGGCCAACGACATGGCGCGCATCATGTCCGACGTGCTCGGCCGCCCGGTCCGTTACGAGCGGCAGTCGCTCGACGACTTCCGCGCCGCACTCGCCGGACACGGCATCGGGGACGCGCTCGTGCAGGGCTACGTCGACATGATGCGCGCCAAGGACGACGGCCTCGACGACGGCGCGCGGCGCACCCCTCGGACCGCGAGCCCGACGACCTTCCGCGAGTGGTGTGAGGAGGTTCTCAAGCCGGTGGTCCAGGCATGAACACCAAGAAGGCCGCCTCCGCCTGGCCACCGCACTCGACTGTCTCGTCCGGGCCGTCAGTATTTCCGCCCAGGAGAGGCCCTGACGGCCATCCGCATGTTGGCACTGTTCATGAGCATGAGCAGCGCCTCGACAGTGGTTCCGGTGTCTGCGATCGGGATGCGCTGGGGGCAGCCGCACGGATGAGCAGCGGGGCCGGGCAGGGTGATCCTGCCCGGCCCCGCTGTCGTCGGGTCAGCCGTCCTGCTGGGCGGCCTTCCAGCGCGCGGTCAGCTCGTCCTTCCAGCCCTTCGGCGGGGGCCACAGGACGCCCCAGGCGGCGAGTTGGTCACGCCTCCAGCCGCCGGCGGGCGGGCGAGCGGCTCCGATCCCTTCGGGCGACGGCAGTTCATCCGGCATGTGCGGTGAACGAACGGCCGGCGGTGGTTGTCACCGGACCGGGGACGCAAGCGCAAGAGCCACCGGCCTCGCCCGGCCTTCGGTCCTGGACCCGGGGCAGTGGTACCCCGCACCCCGTTGCAGTACGAGCGGGCCGTCCTCACCGGCGCGATGCTCCGCGAGAAGCTGCGCATCACCGTCGCTGTGCGGGGCCGGGCGTACGACGTCGTCGCGCAGCAGCAGGCGGCCAGGCCCGAGGGCAGGTCGTGTCCAAGAAACCTGCGTGGACCTCAAAGAGCTCATGACAGGCTCCGAATCCAGGCTCGCCGGAAAGCCGCCGGAAATTCGGCACATTGCGGGGCAACCGCTCTGCTTCATTCGCCCTCTGACAGGTTGCCATCGACGAGCTGGCACGGCGGACGCGCGCCGAGGAATGCTTCGCGCCCTCCGTTTCACTGTTGCGAGCACGAGACCACCCGAAGAGGGAAACAGACGATGAGCGTTCTCAACCGGCGTGCCGCGCGAGCGGCCGTCGTTACGGCAGTCGGTATATCGGCACTCGGGCTGAGTGCGGTCACCGCTTCCGCGAAGGTCAGCTATGACTTCAAGGTGAGCCCGCGCACCGTGAAGGCCGGCGCGCGCGTCCACGTGAAGGGCTACGCCGCGAACGACAGCGATGTTCTTCAGAGGTTCTGCGTGCAGCAGCGGCAGGGCACAGGGCGCTGGCACACGGTGAAGTGCGCCCATGGCGCGGTCGGGGACGGCGGCAAGGTCGACACATGGGTGCGGACGAAGCACCGTGGCGCCCTCAAGTTCCGCGGCGCGCTCTACGAAGCGGACTTCGGCTCCACCAAGCTGCGCCTGCAGATGGTCGGACCGACCCAGACCGTCACGGTGCGCTGAACACCGAGCCGCACCCAAAGGGGTGTCGGGCCTCATCTGCTGCCCCGCGGACGAGCTGCAGCACCTCTGCCAGAATCGGCGCACCTACGGCGTCAACCGCGCCATCACCGACGCCATGGCCCTCGCCGGCTCGTGGGCGGACCACATCGTCCTCGAGCCGGGCACCACCGTGGTGCGGGCGGCGCCGGGCGTGTCCGCCACGGCGGCGATGGCCCTGGCCTGCGCCGGTCCCACGGTCGTGCACGCCCTGTACGAGGGACGGCCCGTGCGCCTGGGAGAGACCGTCATCGTCCAGGGCAGCGGCCCGGTCGGGCCGGCCGCGGCGGCCTTCGCCCAACTCGCCGGGGCGGCACGCGTCATCATCACGGGCGGTCCCGAGCGGCGACTGGCCGCGGCGGCCGCCGCGGCACCGGTGACGTGCACCTGAACATCGTGGACGCCGCGGATGCCGAGGCCGTGCTGCGCGAGGCACGGGCCGCCGCCGGCCCGGACGGCGTCGACCTGGTCATCGAGTGCGCCGGGGTCCCGGGCGCCGTGGCCCCAGGGCCTGACCCCGGCCCGCAGGGACGGCTCCTACCTGGTCGCAGGCCAGTACACCGACGCGGGCGGCACCGAGCTCAAGGCGCACCAGATCGTGTACCGGCAGCTCGACCTGGTCGGGTCGGGGGCCTTCACCGGCGCTCACCTCGTCGAATACGTGAGGCTGCTGCCCGCCCTCGCCGCGCGCTTCGACCTGGAGAGCATGGTGACGGTCTACCCGCCGGAGCACCACGCCGATGCCCTGGCCGACGTCGCGGCGGACGCCGTCCTGAAGGCCGTGCTGTCCGGCTGATCCGGCCGCGCGGCGCGAGCAGCCGAGGTGAGTCCCGCGGTCCCGCGTCCCGAAGGCGGCCAGGACCCCGGGGCTCACTCGCCTCCCCGCAGTCCTCGCAGGGCGTCTTCGGAGACCCGGTCATCGGGCAGGTAGGCAAGGAAGTGATGACCGGGCTCGTCCACCGCGGCCAGCTTCACGTACCGCAGGCGCAGTTCGCCCGCGGCCGGATGCCGAAAGCGGCGTACCGAGGGCTGGAACCCGGCCGTCTCCCGGCGCTCGTACCAGCGGGCCGCGTCGGCGTCGGCCAGCAACTCCCCGACGAGTTCGGCGAACCGCGGATCGTGCGGACGGCGAGCGGCCCGGGACCGGAACTGGCCGAGCAGCGCACGGGCCTCGTCCTCCCACTCGGCGAGCAGGGTCCTGGCCGGCGGCCAGCGGAACACCAGCCAGAGAAGATTGCGCTGCTTGGGGTGCAGCCGCGCCGGATCGGTGAGCAGCGCGGCGTACCCGGCGTTCCAGGCCAGCAGGTCCCAGTGCGGATCGAGCACCACGGCCGGGTTCGGTGTCATGGCCTGCACCAGGCTGAGCAGGTTCCGCGACACCCAGGTGGGAGCGTCGGCGGGCTGTCTGTTCTCCTCCACGAACGACAGTACGTGCGCGGTCTCCGCGGCATCCAGGCGCAGTACCCGCGCCACCGCGCGCAGCACCTGCTCCGAGGTACGCACCCGTCCCTGCTCCAGCCACGTGTACCACGACACGCTGATGCCGGCGCCTTCCGCCACCTCGGCCCGGCGCAGCCCCGGCGTCCGGCGGCCCGGGCCGTCCGGCAACCCCGCTTCTGCCGGCGCCAGCCGTTCGCGGCGGGAGCGCAGGAAGGCCCCCAGTTCGCGGTGGGGGAACGCGCCGGGGGGTGTGCGTGCGGCGCTCACTGCATCGTGCCTCTCCTGCCGACAGCGGGCGCCTGCTCGAACGCGGGCGCCGTCCTCTGATTGCGCGCGGCCGGACCGGCAGGGTGTGAGTGATGGTAATAGCCGGCGACCTCCGCCCCGAGGGGCCCGGTGCTGAACTGGTGCCGGACCGCATCCGTCCGGGTCGGCCCCCCTGTGTCACCCGTTCTCGTCGAACCCCTCGGAAGGGAGCGTCCCCTCGTGACCACCACCGCGTCGGCTCCGGCGGCGACTTTGCCCACGTCCTCCCTGCGGCTGCTGCGCACCGCCGGCTTCGTCAGCAACTTCGACCGCTTCTGCATCGCGCCCATGCTGGTTCTCATCGGACCGCGGCTCGGGGCCCCGCTGCCCACCGTGGTCCTGGCCGCGAGCGGCTACTACCTCACGTACGGGCTGATGCAGCCGGTGTGGGGGGTGGCCAGCGACCGATGGGGCCGCGTGTGGGTGATGCGGGTGTCGCTGACCGGCGCGGCGCCGGCCGCCCTGGCCTCGGCCCTCGCTCCCGACGCCCCCGTGCTGATCGGGGCCCGCGCCCTGGCCGGCGCGTTCTTCGCCGCCTCCATCGCGGCCTCCCTGACGTACGTGGGCGACACGGTGCCCGTCGCGATACGGCAGCGGCCCCTCAGCGAGCTGATGACCGCCTTCGCGCTGGGCACCGCCGTGGCCACGGTCGTCGCCGGGGCACTGGCGCACTACCTCAGCTGGCGACTGGTGTTCGCCCTGCCCGGCGTCCTCGCCTGCTACCTGGCGGTGGCCCTGCGCCGCCTGCCCGAGCCCGAGCGAGCACCCTCCGGGTCACTGCCGGCCCCCTTCCGTGTGGTCCTGTCCTCGCCGTGGCAGTGGTACGTCATGGCGGTGGCGCTGCTGGAAGGAGCGGTGCTGCTCGGCTTCCTGACCTACCTGGCCCCGGCCCTGGAAGCGCACGGCGTTCCCACCACCCTGGCCGGCGCGGTCGCCGCCCTGTACGGGGTCGGCTCCATGACCGCGGCCCAGGTGGTCAAGCGGCTCGTCGGGCAGTGGTGCGCGGTACGCCTGATCGTGACCGGCGGTGTCCAGATCGCCGTGGCCTACCTGCTCGCCGGGTACAGCCAGTCCAGCGGGGCGCTCGTCGTGGCCGCGCTGCTCCTCGGTGGTGGCTGGTCCTTCATGCACTCCACGATCCAGTCGTGGGCAACGGCCCTGTCCCCGACGGCCCGCGCGACGGGCGTGGCCATGTTCGGCGTGGCACTCTACGTGGGCAGCGCCCTGGCCAGCTGGCTGGCCGCCTCCACCGCTCAGGCGCACGCCTACCGGCCCCTGTTCTGGCTGGCGGCACTCCTGACCGTGCCCTTGACCGCGGCCGCGGCAGCGGGCCGGGCCCGCTACCGGTGAGCTGACGTCGCCTCGCAGGCGGCGGCCTCGCCTCCACCGGATGGGGTGAGAGCATCCGGGCCATGGCATAGCGACGGTGCAGGGTGTGGCCGACGACGCAGCCAGCCAGCCCCTGGGAATGACGGACGCGGCAGCGGGCCCGCCAGGAGTGTTTCGAGCGTGATGCAGTGAGCCCCGTGCCGGGGGGTGCCCGTGGACTCGAACTCCACGGGCACCCCCCGGCACGGATGTCCGGGCCCGGCGGTTGTCGTACATCATGCTTGCCGGCAAGCCGCAGTTGAGCCGGGCCGCGGGCAGGCGATGGAGTCGGGAGCAGACCCCGCCTTCGGGTGTCTCTGAGATTCTGCGGGGTGTCCCCCGCTCCCTGTTTCCTTACCGAGGCCCCTTTCACCGAGATGGCAGCCGGTGCGCGTGCCGCGCGGGAGTTCGGCCCGTGCGGCACAGGTCGGGTCAGATACCGAACGCAGCAGCGTAGTGGACGGTCCCGCTGGGGAGCGGATGGCCGGCGTCGAGGCTGAGTGCCATCAGGGCGTCGTCGGGGACGTCGATGGTCAGGCCGATGCCGTGGTCCGAGGCACGGGTGAACCCGAACCGGGGGTAGTAGGCCGGATGCCCGAGGACGACCACGTGGCGCTCCCCCAGGGATCGTGCTGCGGCCAGGGCGGCACGAATCGCGGCGGTACCCGCACCGGTCCGCTGCTGCTCCGGTCGGACGGCGCACGGGGCCAGGCACAGGGCCGGCGTGGTGTCGATGTGGCAGCGGGTCAGCAGCGCGTAGCCCACCGGGCGGCCGGTCTCGTCCGCTGCGACGAGGCAGAGGCCCTCGATCCAGGCGGTCGGGTCGGCGCGCAGGCTGTCGACGAGGTCAGCCTCGGCAGGGGTGGGGAAGGCGGCAAGGTTGATGTCGCGGATGGCGGGGATGTCGGCGCTGGTTTCGGCGCGCGAGAGCCAAGTGTTGCCCATGACGATGGAGGATCCGTTCCGGGAGACGTTCGTGTGGTGACCCCGCGAGCTCACGCTCTCAGCGAGGTGGGACGGCGAGTCAGGCCACGGCCCGGAACGTGAGGGAGACCCGGACGCTGCCCACGGTGGCCATGGGTGCGGTCATCAACCTCACCTCCCGTCCTCAGCTCCTGGTCAACCACGAACCCGGCAACCATACACGGCCCCGAGCGCCACACACCGTCCTGCCGACCTTGCTATACGCACCGGCGGCCGGCCCGCCTGAAGAACCTGACCGGCCCCGCCCACGGCACCGTCGACCTCCCGTCGCACGTCGTCCGGTCCGGGCGCCGCTCCACCGGGCCGCCTCGGATCGATGGCGTCAGGCGGGCTGCGGGGCGGGCGTCGCCGGAGCGGCCGCGACCTTGCGGGTCTCGCGCATCATCAGCAGGCCGTTGACCACCATCAGCGTCGCGGTCAGGCCGTGGACGCCGAGCGCGGTGGCCACGGACCCGTGATGGGCCAGCACGGTGGTCATGTCACCGTACGCGGCGAGGGCCTCCACCAGCAGTACCCAGCCCAGCGCCCGGCGGTGGCCCGTCACCAGCAGGATGCCCAGGACCAGGGCCAGGACGACGTCGCGTATTCCCTTGATGATCAGGAAGCCGCCGCCGTCGCCGGACGGCCAGCTCGGCAGGCCGAAGCCCGGCGCCGTCGTCTCCGGGCTCAGGATGAACTCCGTCCCGAACCAGAGGATGAAGAGAATGAAGGCGGCGGCCAGAACGGTGTTGATCTTCTTCAGCGACATTGTTCTTCTCCTTGCGAGTCTTCGTCAGTTCCACATCGACTTCGATCGGCAGGAGTTCACCTGACCCCGGGGCCAGATCAGCCGCGGATGGCACGGCCCCTGCCCGACCTCCTTGGCGACCCGGCATGGTGGGTGGATGCGTAACTGCCCAGGGGAGGGCGGGGCTTCTCCGGCTGCTCTCCCCCGGCTGCAGCTGCCGCGTCATACGTCGATCTGCTCGAAGATGTGCGGGTACGACACGATGTCGTCGGGGAACTCGGCCGCCATGCGCTGGAACTCCGGGCTGCCGAACGCCTTGGCGAGCGCCTGGGTCGACTCCCAGACCGCGATGTTCATCAGGAGCTGACTGTCCGCCGTTCCCTTGTGCATCTGCAGGGAGACGAATCCCGGCTGAGCCTTCATGAACTCGGCCTGCCTGCGAAAGAGGGCCAGGAACGCTTCAGTCCTCTCCTTCGGGACGACGAAGGTGTTGGCCAGGACGATGGGCCCGGTCTCCTCCTTGAACTGCGCGAACATCGGCGTGTGCGGGTCGAGACTCTGCAGCTTGGCCATTCTTCGGTACTTCCTCTCGCTGTCCGGGTTCTGGATGTGGATGGAGATGGAGATGGCGGTGCCGTACTTCGGGCGCACGGCCGAGCGGTTGCGGGCGGCGACCGGGCGTGAGCCCGTGGGCTCAGGTGAGGGCGGTGACCAGCAGGGCGAAGGCGGCGATGATGATGGCGACGCGGACGTAGTGCCAGCGCAGCCAGCGGTTCATCTGCTCCTTCCAGTCCTCGGGCCGGTTCTCGGGGGTCCACGTCTTGTTCCGGTTGTTGATCGGAACGAGCAGCAGGATCGACATGATCACGCTGAGGATCAGCAGCGCGCCGGCGGTGACGACGAGGCCGGTGCCGTGGTGGTGCCATCCGGCGATGGCCCAGATGCCGGCGAGGACGAGCGAGCCGATGTACCAGACCGGCATCACGGCGCCGAGCATCCGGCCCCCGTGGGCGTGGCCGAGCTGGCGGCTGTCCTCAGGGAGGGCGTTGAGGATCGGGTTGATGACGAAGGCGACGGAGAACTCCACCCCCACCATCACGCCGACGACCACGGTGGTGACGACCTCGAGTGCGTTGAGCATGATGACCCTCTCGGCATCTAGTGCTGCTAGCTGATAAGGCAACGCTAGCGCTGCTGCCGCTCTATTGTCTAGCGGTGCTAGGATCGCATCATGTCGGTACAAGAACGCAAGGAACGCGAGCGGGCGGAGCGCGAGCGCCTCATCGTGGCGACGGCCCGTGAACTCGCCGAGCAGCAGGGCTGGGACGCGGTCACCACCCGCCGACTCGCCGAGCGCATCGAATACAGCCAGCCCGTCCTTTACAGCCACTTCCGCGGCAAGCGCGAGATCATCGGCGCCGTCGCCCTCCAGGGTGCCTCGGAGATGGCCGTGGCGGTGCGGGCCGCGACCGCCGCCGCGGACGGCCCGCGCGCCCGGGTCACCGCCCTCGCCCGCGCCTATCTCGACTTCGCCGCACGCAACCCGGCGGTCTACGACGCCCTCTTCCAGCTCGACGGCGGCCTCGCCTACGCACAGGAGGACACCCCGGAACCCCTCAAGGACGCTTTCGCCGCGCTGCTGGAGTGCCTCGGCGAGGTCGCCGGGGACGGCGTCGACCCGGGGCTGTTCACCGAGGTGTTCTGGGCGGCCCTGCACGGGGTGGCGACCCTGACCCGGACGGGACGGCTGCCGCCGGAGTACACCGAGCAGCGGGTGGAACTGCTCGTGGACCGGCTCGCCGTACTCTGACGACACCATCCCGGCAGGCACACAGCCGGCCTCGCACCGGCGGTGCTGTGCGTGTCCTTCGGGGCCGCTCGTGCCCGTCTCACCCGACGCCTGTCCGCCGTGGTGTGTGATGGTGATGCCGCGTGACGTCGCGGGTCTGGATCACGGCCTGCTGCCCGCCGCCCGGCCACCTTGTTGTCCACGCCGCCGGACCCGGTGAGCACCGCGTCGAAGCTGCGGCCGCCGTTCCAGCGGACGACGGTTGCTGACGCGCAGGGTGGTGCAGACCGCCGGGCCTGCGAGGACGCGAATCCGGCCACCAGCCCGCCCTGCTCGACGTCCTCAACGGCAGCCGGTTCGTGCAGATCACCTCGCCCACCGCCGCCACCGCCAGACAGACGGCCCAAGCCGTCCTGCGACGACTGACCTGACGCCCATCCGCTCGCGCACTCGCGGCCGTGTGGCGTCGATCCACGGTGAGCGCAGAACCAGCAACTCTGCGGCGACGAGCCCCTCTTGAGCGAGCCGACCGGCAACCGCACCCGCACCACGGCAGGGCCTCCGGGCAGCTCGACGGCTGTCTGCGCCAACCGGCTGTTCAGGAGGCCCTGCTGTCCCTCTCCTACGCTCCCACCGCCGGGCGAGACATGTGTTGCGGCGCCGGGTGCAGGCGGTCGATGTGGCTCAGGTCAGTGGGCGGGTCGGTCGGAGCGCCGGGGAGCCTTGCGTGTTTCGCGGCGTCGACGCAACCGGGTCCGTGGAGGGTGAACCCGAAGTCCTGGTGCGCCTTGGCGTCCGGGGCCAGCGGCAGGTGGATACGACCGTTCCCGACCATGCGTCGTACCTGAGTGCGGCTGAGTCCGAGCCCGAGCTTGAGCAGTCGTTCGACGCGGACCGGCACGGGCAGCTCGAAGCCGACCACCACCTTGAGCGGTGTCGGGTCCTCGAGTGAATAGAGGGGCGTGCGGGTCTCCAGCGCCCAGGTACCGGCCCAGTCGAGGCGGTATCCGCTCTTCGCGGCGAGCGACGTACTCATCGTCAGCTCCCTCACCACGGCCGGGTCATTGTTCTCGTACGCCACCAGACGAGCGGGCTCCAGCGACGAGACGTGGACGCGTTCGTGGACGGGCACCTTCGAGGTCCGGTCGCACGCCGCACAGCTCAGGAGCAGCCAGACGTCCAGGAGCTTGCCGCTCGCGTTGACCCGGATCTTGCCCGAGGGACGGTGCCGGGTGCCGGAGCAGTCCGGGCAGGGTCGTACGACGGTGGGCAGGGCGGACTGACGCACGGCCCACAGGGCCTTGCGGTCGGTATGCATGAATGTGGTTGCTTTCAGGACTCAGCAGGAGTTCGCGCAGGCCAGGCCGCGGCTCCTGGGATACGACGGATGCACACGCGGGCGCGGGTCATCGCCTCGCAGCCGAGTGGTCAGGCTCAGAGGTCAACCGCGCGAGAGGGGTGGGTCGTTGCTACGTGGCAGTCGTCACAGGTCCATGCGGGCGATCATGATCGAGGCCTCGGCCCGTAGGCAACTCATTTTCCGCGAGCCACCTCGCGGTGGGCTGCCACCCGGTGATCGCCCCGGCCGTCGCTTTCGCCCTCGCCGGCGTCTGCTGCGGCGAACCGGAGGCGTCCGCGGCGACTGCCGTCGGCCTGAGCCGGGGCCGGCCCTCAACCGCCGGGGTACGCCGAGAGGTGGCAAGAGCCGTCCGCCGCGGGGCAGAACGCGTCCCCGTCCCAACGCGGGGACGGGTCGGCGACGGCTTCACGAATGCCGGGGCGCCGGCACCGGTGAAGAGCTCGGACACCGGAAGCCAGGGTGCGCCGGCGGGCCCGGCCTCCGACAGCCCGTCGATACGGAACTCCGGCCAGGCCAGCACGACTTGGTCGGGAACGAGCCGACGCAGCCGAGGAAACGCGGGTACCAAAAGGTGCCGTTCACGACCAGGCGAGCACACGGGGCGGGCCTCTGCGCAGATCCACCGGTGTGCGCGGCGCAGGGCCGCCAACTTCGTTGCCGGGCCATCCCCTTCCCGGACCACCCACACGGCATGCCGCAGGTCGCCTCCTCCACACCCGGAGGAGGCGACCTGCGTGCTGTCGAGGCGGCTATGCGTCGGCGCCACCCACCGCCGGATCAGTGACGGTGCCCGCCCCAGTGGTCGCGGTCACCTTCCCTGTGGTCGCCCCACTGGTCGCGGTCACCACCCCTGTGGTCACCGCGGTGCTCGCGGTCGCCGCCCCAGGAGACGGCGTCGACGAAGCGGCCCTGGTCGTTGCGCAGCGTCGCGGTGTCACCGTCCCTCTCCCACACCTCACGCCGCCGGTCCTGGTAGACATCGGTGCGGGTGTCCCGGCCGTAACCGGTGTGGACACGGACCGTTGCCCGGCCCTGCAGCCACACATGACGGAAGGTGTAGGTACGGCCTTCCTCGTCCGACAGAGTCCAGCCCTCCAGGTTCACCGCCCGCCGGGTCGAGTTGGTGACGTCCACCCACTGCCTGTTCAGCGAACGGTTGGAACCGTCGTACCGGCCCGGGGAGTCGTACTGCACACCGCTGATGTACACCACCGCATGCCGCGGGTAGCCCGGGTGGTGATCGGCCGCCGCGGCCGGCAGCGCCACCGCGCCCACGGCAGCGGCCGCCACCGCGGTGACGGCGGTCAGACGGCGGACGGAAGAAGAAACGGACACGAGGTCCCCCTTCGAGGGTGCCCACACCCAGTCGGCCGTGACAGAGAAAGCGCAGGCCAACCCGGTGTGTTGTGCTGGTGTGCGACCGGTCGGCCGCACACGCACACCCTGCGCTCAGGCCCTCCACACCATGAGGGACATGCGAAGGGAATTACCGTTTCAGCAAATTTCCGTGACTCGCGCATGTAAGCACCATCTAGATACCAAATGCACCTATCTGATGCTGTATCAACGCCTTGCGCCTTGAAAATACGGTCCCGAGGCAACCAACCATGGGCCCCCTCTCCCCCGCCACCACGACCGCCTTCACCCGAAAGTGAGTAACAGGCAAGGGTCGTGATCGTCCCCGGCAAAGTCGCGATCACCAGGCCCCTGCCCGGAGCGAGATGCCAGGATGTCAGGGTGGTCAGCGCTGAAGAGTGGAGTCGCATCCGTCGCGGCCTGCGGTTCGGGCAAAGACTCCGGGGGACGGTCGTTGCGGTCCCGAACCCGGGTGCGATCGGTATCTTCGTCGACATCGGGCTTCCGGTCAGCGGTTTCGTCGACGTTCTGCTGCTGCCCACGGTCGCAGAACGCTGGCCGGACAAAGGGACCGAGGCCGAGTTCGAAGTCTGGTGGGCGGATCACCGGCCACAGGTGCGGCTCAAACCCGTGGACCCGCAGTTCCTGCGTGACGACTTCGCCCAGTGGCAGGCAGACAGGCGGCCGGACTGGCCCGAGAACGTTCCGGTGGACCAGGCTTGGGTCGATGCGGCAGCATCCTCACTACGGCGAACTGGCGTGGTCGAGGAAACACTGCGCACAGCAGGCTGGCGGCCCGGACGGCGCGTCCCCGTCGACCGATGGCGCGAGACGCTAGAGCGGACCGGACTGATCCGCATGCACGATGCCTCCGAGGCCTTCCTGACGGAGTTCGGCGGCCTGGACGTGCAGATCAGCGGACCGGGCATCACCTGCGCCAAGGCTCCCTTCCACTTCGACCTCGACCTCCTGATCGGCGAGGAAGACCGCTTCGCCGACTGGAGTGACGCCGTCGGGCGCGCCCTCTTCCCCATCGGCGAACTCGATCGGGGCAGATTCCTCCTCGGCATCGACGAGAACAGCGAGATCTATCTGGTCGAGACCTGGCTGGCCACATTCGGCCCCACCCAGGACGCGCTGGAAAAGCTCATCCTGGGCATCGCCCCGCAGCGGATCGAGACCGCCGGCTGAACGTTTCCCACGACCTGTCAGACGCCTGATGCACGGCCCGCCGGCCGTCTCGTAGCAGAGCTGACTCGTAGCAGAGCTGCGGTCGGCGCGGCCGGACCGTGCCGGCTTCTGTTCCTTCACAGGCTTCGGGCCGTGATGTCGCCGTAGGAG
The DNA here is from genome assembly GCF_053597455.1 of Streptomyces sp. NPDC001393. Classification (NCBI taxonomy): domain Bacteria; kingdom Bacillati; phylum Actinomycetota; class Actinomycetes; order Kitasatosporales; family Streptomycetaceae; genus Streptomyces; species Streptomyces sp. NPDC001393. Next base: position 60,106 of record NZ_JBSFIH010000038.1, on the reverse strand, counting down.
GTGGTGGCGCTGATGTCGAGTTCGGCGGTTCCGTCGTTCTTGAGGGCGTTGCTGATGCGGCCGTAGCTGGTACCGGCATCGAGGGCGGCCGAGACGCCGGCGGCGGCGGTGACCGTGATGTCGCCGGACTCGGTGCGGAGCACGACCTTGCCGCCCATGGCCTCGGCGATCCGGATGTCGCCCCGTGCGGTGCTGATCTGGGCGGGGCCGCCCAGCCGGCCGACCTCGATGTCACCGTCGTGGGCGGTGAGGCGGAGGCTCGCGGTCTCGTCGATCTTGATCTGGCGGTAGGCGCCGTCGAACGCGACGTCACCGAGCCGGCCGACGCCGCGGAACTCGCAGCCGGCGGTCCTGGCCTCGACACGGGAGCCGGCGGGCAGCTTGACGGTGACCTCCAGGGATCCGGAGGGGCCGAACATCTGGTTCTTGGGCTCGGCGGTGTGGATCCGCAGGACGCCGTCGGCGTAGGCGACTTCCGTCTGCTCGGCGGTCTGGACGTCCCGCCTCTTGGACGGGTTGGCGGGCCGGACCTCGACCGCGGTGTCGGTCCGGTCGGCCGCGATGAACTGGATGCGCCCGGCCGGGATGTCCAGGACGGCGGAGATCGGGGCGGGGGTGTCGAACTTCTGCATCGTGCTCTCCCTCTGCTTGCGGATCGCTGTTTCTTGACACCGGAAACGCTACGTTGCTTTCCAAATCTCTGCAACATTGCCTTTGCGTATGAGCGGTATCTATGCAGGTGAAAGCGCCAAAATCATTGCAACATCCTCTCGTTTAATGCAACGTCGGACGTGTCGATCGTTGCAACGTGTTGAAGATGAACGCTATGGTGGAGGGGTCAGGAACACCGAGCAGCCCCATGGCGCACCTGTGGGGCATGAAGGAGCGCACCGATGCCGGGAGGCAGGCTCACCCAGGCCGAACGCCAGCAGATCGCGCTGGGGCTGGCCGACAGCCTTCCCTACGCCGAGATCGCCCGACGTCTCGACCGCCCGACCTCCACGATCACGCGCGAGGTGATGCGCAACGGCGGGCCCACCGCCTACCGCGCCGACCTGGCCCACCGCGCCACCCAGCAGCGCACCCACCGACGCAAACAGGCCGCGCCCCGGGGGCCACAGGCACTCCCGCAGCCCTACGGACGCGACGCCGAGGCCGTGGCCGAGTACCAGGAGGCCCTCACCACCGTCTTCATGACCTCGGGCCTGCCCAAAATGATGGCCCGGGTGCTGGGTTGCCTGTACACCACCGACACCGGCAGCCTCACCGCCTCCGAACTCGCCCAGCGCCTCCAGGTCAGCCCCGCGTCCATCTCCAAAGCCATCACGTACCTCGAGAACCTGGACCTCGTCCGCCGGGAACGCGACGAACGCCGCCGCGAGCGCTACGTCGTCGACGACGACCTCTGGTACCAGTCGATGATCCGCAGCGCCCGGGCCAACGACCAGTTCATCGAAGCCGCACGGCAGGGCGTCAGCGTCCTCGGCCGCGGCACCCCGGCCGCCGCCCGCCTCGAAAACGCCGCCCGCTTCCTCGACTTCGTCAGCGAAGCACTCATCCGCGCCGCCGAGCAGGGCCGTGACGTCCTCTACACCCGGACCGAAACCACCGACGTCCCCGGAGACTGAGCGTTCATCTGAAGTAACGCCATGGCGAGGCGGGCCGCCGTCAGGCGCGGCTCGGGGTCGGCTCCGGCTCGGAGGCAAGCGCGGTCGCGCGGCGGGGCAGCAGCAGCGGGGTCGCCAGCAGGAGTACGCCGGCCAGGCCGATGGCCGTACGCGGGCCGAGCAGGCCGCCCAGCACGCCCCACAGGGCCGTCAGGAGCGCGGTCGCGGCCTTGGTCGTCACCGCCCAGGCGGACAGCGTGCGGGCCACCCGGTCGGTCGCTGTGCGTTCGAGGCGGTAGGTGGCGTAGACGGGGTTGAAGACCCCGCAGCAGAAGATGAGCCCGAGTTCGACGCCCATCACCAGCAGCAGCCCTGCGGTGCCCGGCCCGAGGAAGGCCAGGCCGACGGGCCACAGCGCGCGCAGCGCCCCGGTCGCGACCAGGACCTGGTGCTGCCCGAACCGGGTGACGAGCGGCCGGGCCAGCCGTGAACCGAGCAGCCCGCCGATCGAGGGGGCGGCGAAGGCGAGGCCGTACTGCCACGGTGCGAACCCGAGCCGGCCGAGCATCAGGACGGCCAACAGCGGCTGGGTGGCCATCACCAGGCCGTTGAACAGGGCGGTGTTGAGGAACAGCGGACGCAGTGCGGCGTCGGCGAGGATGTACCGCCAGCCGTCGAGCAGGTCACCGGCCCGCAGGCGCGGGGCCCTGCTGCGCTCGGGCCGTGGTTCGTGGCCGCCCGTCGCGCGGATGCCCAGGGCCGAGAGCAGGTAGCTGACCGCGTCGGCCACCACCGTCGCCACCGGGCCGAGGAGCCCGATCGCCCAACCGCCCAGTGGGGGTCCGATGATCGTGGTCGTCCAGGCCGTGGACTCGAACCGGGAGTTGGCGACGAGCAGGTCCTCGGCCGGCAGCAGCGTCTTCAGGTACGCGCCGGAGGCGGCGCGGAAAGTGATGTCGGCCGCCGCGACGACGACCGAGACCAGCAGGAGCTGTAGGAAGGTGAGCACGCCGAGCGCGAACGCGGTGGGGATCGTCAGCAGTGCCGCGCACCGCGCCAGGTCCGTCGCGATCAGCACCGGCCGCTTGCGGCGGAACTCCACCCACGGGCCGAGCGGCACCGCCACGGCCGCGCCCACCGCGGCCCCCACGGAGGAGAGCGCGGCGACCTCGGCCGGTCCGGCGTGCAGCACCCGGATGGCGATCAGCGGGAACGCGCCGAAGGCGAGCCACGTGCCGAGCGCGCTGGTCCCGTACGCTGCCCAGAGCCACCCGAACCGCCGTCCCAGGCGATGTCCGAGCAGCTGTCCCAGCCGGTGCCCGCTGCTCATGCCCGACACCTCTCGTCACCACTCGCCTGCACAACCGACCCGCGATCGGAAGCGTCATCGGAAACATCAAAGCGAGCACCATACCTGGGGATCAAACAACTGCGGGGCCGCGAGCCACAACCATTGGTTGTGGAAGTAGGGTGTCGCCATGGACCTCGGCGCCGTCCGGACCTTCGTCGCCGCCGCCGACGCGGGGCGGTTCCAGGAGGCCGCCGCCGCGCTGGCGGTCACCCAGCAGGCCGTCTCCAAGCGGATCGCCGCGCTGGAGCGCAGCCTCGGCGTGCGGCTGTTCACCCGCACGCCGCGCGGCGCCGAGCTCACCATCGACGGGCAGGCGTTCCTGCCCCACGCGCGTGAGCTGCTGCGCGTCGCCGAGCGCGCGGCCGCGTCCGTGCGCGCCGGCATCCGTGCGCTGCGGGTCGACGTGATCGCCTCGCGCGTCGCGCCGTCCGGCCTGATGCGCGGCTTCCACCGCGCGCACCCCGAGATCGACCTCGACGTGGTGATGCTGTTCGACGTCGAGACGGCCGTCGCGGCCATCCGGTCCGGTGAGATCGACGCGTCCTTCCGCGCCGTCGCCATGCCCGGCCGGCCCCTTCCCGAGGACATCGAGTCCGTCCGGGTGCTGGATGAGCCGCTCCAGCTCCTGACCGGCCCCGCCCACGCGCTGGCGGGCGCCCGGTCGGTGACCGTCGCCCAGCTCGCCGGGCACCGGATCTGGATGCCCGGCATCGTGCCCGGTACCGAGTGGGCCGCCTACTACGACGACCTCGTTGCCGAGTTCGGCCTCACCATCGAGGCGACCGGCCCCAACTTCGGCTCCGACGCGCTCCTCGACACCGTCGCCGACACCCCGGCCCTGGCCACCTTCATGGGCGAGCACACCCGCCTCGTCTGGCCCGCCGGCCACGGCCTGCGCCGCATCCCGGTGACCGATCCGACGCCCGTCTACCCGCACTCGCTCCTCTGGCACCGCGACAACCCCCACCCGGCGCTGGCCACCCTCCGCGCCCACCTCGCCGCCACGGCGGCCGGTCACGGCGCGCCCGGGACCTGGGCACCGGAGTGGGTGCTCGCGCGCTGAACGGCACCGGGTCCGACTCCAGCCGGCCGAAGACGGTGGGTTCGGCGCCGGATGCGTCCGCCGCGCGTCATGTCCTCGTGTAGCTGACGATGCTGAGGCCGGAGTCGAAGTCGCGGCGTGCGGTCGGCAGAAAGCCGGTCGGGGTGAACGGGCCGTCGAACAGCGGGATTCCGGTGCCGATGACGACCGGGTTGCGCTTGATGATCAGTTCGTCGATCTCCTCGCGGAGCGCGGCGGCCAGCTTGCCGCCGCCGGCGAGCCAGATGTCCCTGCCGTCCTGCTTCTTCAGTTCGCGCACCAGGGCGGCCGGGTCGTCGGCGACGATCTCCACCTCGGGGTCGGCGGGGGTCAGGGTGCGGGAGACGACGTACTGCTTCAGGTGGGCATAGGGGCTGGTGATGCCCGCTTTCAGGGCGGGCTCGTAGGTGCCGCGCCCCATGATCACGGTGTCGAAGTGCCGGTGCGGGACGTCCGTCAGGCCGAACGGCCCGCGGACGTGCACCGGCATCGTCTCGGGATACTCCGCGAGGATCGCCTCCCGGACCTCCCCCTCGAAGGGGAAGAAGTCGTAGCTGCCGTCCGGGGCGGCGATGTAGCCGTCGAGGCTGGCAGCGACGTAGTAGGTCAGCTTGCGCATCCGGTCTCTCTTCCTGTGGCGGTGCGGCGGGCGGGCCCAGTCCGTTCGGCCCAGTGATGTACTCTGATTGAAGTGGTTTGAATGTAGTACTGCACTCGCAGTGGTGTCAATGAGTTTCCGAGGAGTCGCCGATGCGCCAGAACCCCGCCCGCCGCACCGCCCTGCTCGACGCCGCCATCGAGGTCCTCGCCCGCGAGGGCTCCCGGGGCCTGACGCTGCGCGCCGTCGACAAGGAGGCGGCCGTGCCCACCGGGACGGCGTCCAACTACTTCGCCCACCGCGGCGACATGCTGGCCCAGGTCACGGGCCGCACCCGCGAGCGTCTGACCCCGGATCCGGCCGAGCTGGCCGGCACCATGAACGCCGAGCCGTCACACGAGATGGTCAGAACGCTGATGCTGCAGCTTCTCGACCGCATGCGCCGCGACCGCAGCAGCTACCTGGCCATGCTCGAACTGCGCCTGGAGGCCGCCCGGCGGCCCGAACTCCACGCGGAACTGACGCGTTTCCTCACCGCCGAGCTCGACGCCAACATCGACTTCCACCTGGGTCACGGCCTGCCCGGCGACCGCACCGGGGTGGTCCTGGTCTACCTGGCCATGCTGGGACTGATCGTCGACGACCTGACCGTCCCCGAGCTCCTCGCCCCGCACCGGCCCGAGGCCCTGATCGACGCCATGGTGACGCGCCTGCTGCCTGCTGCCTGCTGCGACGAGTTCACCCGGCCTGGCGGGCTAGGTACCAAGTAGGTACCATCGGAACATGCCATCACTGAACGTGTCGTTCTCCGACGAGGAGATGGAAGGCGTCCGCGCCGCCGCAGCGGCAGAGGGCAAGAGCCTGAAGCAGTACCTGCATGATCTCGGCGTGCGCGAGATGCATCGCAAGCGCTTCGTCGCGGGCGCCGTCGCCTGGGCCGACAGGCTGCGCGGCGAGTTCGACGAAGCGTTCCCCGACGAGGTGCCGCCCTCCCGGCGCGGCAACGGGGCTGCGGCCGCCTGATGGTTCTGCACATCGACGTCTCCTGGCTGCTCGACGTCCAGGAGGCGGCCCTCGGCCACGAGGACGTGACGGTGACCGACTACTCGGCGCTGGTGGCGGCCGTGGCCCGGCACAAGACCAAGATGCCGACGCTCGAGACGGCCGATCCGGATGCCGCCTGGCGCGCGGCCGCACTGTTGCACACGATCGTGCGCCTGGAACCGCTTCCGCACCGCAACAGCCTTTTCGCCGCTTTCACGGCCGCCCAGTACATGGACCAGTGCGGCGAGGGCATCGACCCACCGTACGGCGCTCTGTCCGATCTCGTCCGGAAGGTCCGGGACACCCGCCTGAGCGTCTACGCCGTCGCCGACGCGCTGCGGTCCTGGAGGATCTGACAACGGCCCCTGCCGTCACGCGCCGGCGGTGACTCCGTGAACGCGGCCTCGGAGTCGTCGCCGCCCCTCCCCCGCACGGTCCGCGCAGCGCGCCGGGCTATTACGGCGTAATAGCCCGCCCCCCGGATACGGGCCGAACGCCCCCGGATCCCGGCCGGACGCCCGCCGGCACGACCGTTCACGGACACCGGACCGCGCCGGACTGGCCGCGATGGAGGCCGCCCCCGCCGACCGCGTGACTCTTTGGCGTCCCGTCAAGGAGAACGTCCTGGGGAGCGGACCTCATGTACGTGACGTCAATGAGGTGCGCTCCCCAGGACGTCAGGTCGCGCGGCGCAGCGGGACGACGACGTTCTCGCCCATGCGCTTGGGGTCGAGACGGTAGTACTTGATGTGCCCGATTCTCTCGGTCTCCTCGAGCCAGCCGGCCTCGATGACCTGCTTGCGGGTGCGGGAGAAGACGGGCGGGGCCATGCCGACGAGCTTGGCCAGATTGGCCGCGGTCTCGAGGACGGCGCCGGACCGGTCGGTCGGGTGCAGGGCGTACAGCATGACGACGAGACGCTGGTTGGCGCTCATGCCGGCTGTCTTCTCAAGCAGCTTGAGGTTCTTCTGCTTGTCGTCGCTGCTGATCACTGGACCTCCCACCGTGCAGGAACATTGTCGTCGAATCCAGGGATGTCCGGCGGGTTGCAGGTCTTCACTGCTTCGCGCTGCTCGATCCCTGTGCCGTGGAAGGCGATGTAGGGGCTGATCCGGTAGAAGTTGTAGTTGCCGATGCGTCCACGGATGATCAGGATGCGGTGTTTGGCAAGCTTCCTGTTGATCTTTCCCACGGCGTCGGTGGACATGCCCACCCGTTTGGCGATGTCCGCTCCAGTGGCCCTGAGCGGCTCCATGCCCTCGGGCGAGACCCCGATCCACCACAGGACGAGGAACTTCTGACTGGGCGTGAACGCCTTGGACTCCGTGATCGCCTCGACTCGCGCCTTGTCGACCTGTGTGTGCCGGCCGGAAAAGGCGTACGGCGCATAGGGGACCGGCTCGCCGGTGTCGGCGTCGACCAGTCTGCGTACTGCTCCCAACGGGCCCTCCGTGGAAGGGGGGTGATTGGTGGTTCATGAGGGACGGCCGTGAAGCCGACCAGATGAACTTAACGTACATGAGCATGAAGTCAATCAGCTCCGCCTGTCGGCCGTGTCGCCTGCCGTCCCGTCAGGGATCCCGCTGCGCGCTCCCGAGCGCTCGGGGCTGTGCGCTCACGGCTGCCCGGACACCGACTCATGTACGTCACGTCAATCTGGTGCGGTCACAGGATCGTGGTGCCCGGTTCCTGCAGTCGTGGTGGCGGTTTCCTCAGTCGCTGTCACGGTCTGCTCGGACGTGGTGAGAGGTTGCTGGGACCGGGTGGTACGTCCGAGGGAACCGGGGACCCGGATCCGCGGATCGTTCTGCACGGTCCCCCGAACTGCCTGCCAGTTCCCACGGTCTTGGTCGATCGGTACGTTTTCGCAGGTCAGAGCCGTATTGGCAGGTGCGCTCTCTTCCCTCTGTAATCGGCGGGCAGCCGGTCCCGGGAAACATCCGTGCTCGCATCCGACAGCCGGACCACCTCACCTCAGCCCCACGGCAGGTGCGCCCCGTCGGGCCCTCGCCTTGACGGTTGACCGGGCCCCGGTCCAGCGCGTGCCCGGTCCAGGACCCCGCACGCACGACCCCGTTGCTTCCCGGCGCGCACGGCTCGAGCCACGACGAAACGGGTGCGCGCCGGGAAGTGGCGGGGCAGCGGGGTCCAGGGGCCGGCGAAGGCCCCTGGTACCACGCAGCCGAGCCACCTCCGAGGTCCAGGCACTCACCCGGGCTTGGACGACGGCGCGTTCTGGCGGCGGCCTGTCGGTGACCGGCACCCACGTCGACCGGCACCCGACGAGACCTCTGCGGGCACCCGCGGGAGAGCTCTGGGCGTGTGCACGAGGTGGGCTGGAGGTCGGCCGGAGCCCAGTCGTGGGGCAGTCGGCTATTACGGCGTAATAGCTCCGGAGGGTCGGTCGCGTGGCAGGGGGCTATTACGGCGTAATAGCCCTTGGGGCCGACGCGAGGGCCTGGCGCTCCCTCAGAAATGTTTCAACTAACGTGTCGATGCTTCCAAGGATCTTGAACGTTAGTAAGGTGTCGTCCATGAGTTCGCCAGCCACTTCCAGCGACCGCGAGAAGGTCGTCTCCAAGCTGCCGGGATGGCTCCGGCAGAACCTCAAAGTCAGAGCCGCCCAGCACGGCATCGAGATCCAGGCGGCCGTCGAGCAGGGCATCCGGGACTGGTGCACGCTCGCCTCCACTCCCCCGGCCATCGACACCTCACGCGCCGACTCGTTCTCCACGTTCCTGCCGCCCGGCCAGTGGGACGAGTTCCGACAGGTGGCCACGGAACGCCGGGTCTCGCTCATCCAGGGCCTGGCCCAGTCCGTCCAGCTGTGGCTCGACTCCAATCCCGCGCCACACGTGGAACGGCCCGAGATCACCCGCCGCATCATCGTGTGCAACCAGAAGGGCGGCGTCGGCAAGACAGCGATCACGGCGGGCGTCGGCGAGGCGTTCGCCGAGGACGTCAACAGCCTCCACGCCGTCAGGGTGGCCAAGGCTCTCACCGAAGCCCTGCGGGCGAGCGACACCCCGTCCGATGAAGTGCCCGGCGGCGAGGACCCGCTGAGCGTGGAGAACCTCCCGGGGCTCGGGCTGCGCGTTCTGCTGGTCGACTTCGACCCGCAGTGCCACCTCACCAACCAGCTCGGGGCGGCGCCCCTACCCATGAACGGCGACAGCCTGACCAATCACATGGCGGGCGATCCCAAGGGCGAGCTTCGGGACCTCATCGTCTCGGTGGACGACGAGGCCTTCGGCGGCCGGCTCCACCTGCTGCCCGCCTGCAACGACGCCTTCCTGCTCGACGTCCGTCTCTCCGCCGTACGCGCCAGGGAAGCGGCACTGGAACGTGCCCTCGCCCCGCTCGAGGCCGATTACGACGTAATCCTCGTCGACTGCCCGCCCAGCCTGGGTCTGAGCATGGACGCCGCCGCGTACTACGGCCGCCGGCGCGCCGGTGAGAAGGTGGGGCAGTCCGGCGCCCTGATCGTCGTCCAGGCCGAGGACAGCTCGGCGGACGCCTACGAGCTGCTCACCACTCAGATCGACGATCTGCGCGGCGACTTGCAGGTCGACATCGACTACCTCGGCATCGTCGTCAACCTCTACGACTCGCGCCGTGGCTTCATCGCCACGTCCTCGCTCCAGGGGTGGGTCGACATAAAGGATCCTCGGGTCGTCGGGCTCATCGGTGATCTCAAAGAGCAGAAAGAAGCAGTCCGGATGAAGCGGCCCCTGCTGTCCTACGCCCCCAAGTCGCAGCAGGCGATCGGGATGCGCGCGCTGGCCCGGGAGATCGTATGAGCAAGGCCGACCAGTTGGGAGCCGGCCGGTTCGGTGGGGGAGTGCGCTCGGTGAGCGCGCGCCGCCAGGCCGTGGCCGCCGCCACCGGGGTGCCCACCGAGGGCGTCGCCCCGCCCACCGAGCTTCCGCCGCATCGCATCAGCCTCAACCCCGACAACCCCCGCTCCAGTCTGGGCGACCTCACCGATCTCGCGGGCAGCCTGAAGACGCACGGCCAGAAGCAGGCGATCACGGTCATGAACCGCGACGCCTACATCAAGGCCAACCCCGAGCGTGAAGCCGACCTCGAACCCGACACCACCCATGTGGTCATCGATGGCAGCAGCCGCCTTGCCGCCGCCCGCGAGGCGCAGCTCACCGCGGTCAAGGTGATGGTCAGCGACGACCAGGGCAGCAACTCCGAGGAACTCCTCGAGTCCGCCCTTGTCGCCAACATCCACCGGCACGACCTCGGCGAGCTCGACGAGGCTCGGGCGCTGCGGCGCCTGCTGGCCATCCACGGCAGCCAGACCGCGCTGTCCAAGCGGCTGCACCGCTCCCAGGGCTGGGTCTCGCAGCGCCTCGCACTGCTCAACCTGACCCCCGAACTGCAGAGCCGGATCGGTGAGGAGCCCATCGATCTGCTGCGTGCCGTGGCCAACAAGCCGGCTGCGGAGCAGGAGGTGGCGCTGCGGGAGCTCAAGGACGAGCGGGCCCGGAAGGACGAGGAGCGGCGCGGCCGGAAGAAGGCGGACGAGAGCGAGACGCCGGCATTCACCGGCCCGCGGCAGCCGGGGCAGCCGGGGGAGCCGGAGGGCTATTACGGCGTAATAGGAGACGGTGAGCCGGGCGCGCCTTCGGTGACCGGTCAGGTGGAACGGACCGGCGGTGCCGGGTCGGGGCAGCGGTCCGGGATGTCCGACGGCTATTACGGCGTAATAGGGGATGCCGCGCCGGGCGCGTCGGCCTCGGGTGCCTCGTCAGCGCCGAGCGCTGGTGACGCGGATGCGCAGCAGCCCGTGCCGGTGCCGCGGACGGAGACGTCCGGCATCGGCACGGAGACGGATGCCTCGATCGGCTCCCATCCCCGCCGGGTGCCGTACAACGAGCCCGGCCCTCTCGCCATGCTCCTGGACCGGAACATCGCGGGCGACGACACCTTCTTCGACCTGCTCCGGTTCCTGTGCAAGAAGGGACTGGAGCGGAACCCCGACCGGCTCGCCGAGCTGGCGCAGTCGTTCGCCGAGCAGGCCGCCGTACAGGGCGACTGATCTCTGACAGCACCAGCGCAATGGGCCGGCCCTCTCGGGGGTCGGCCCATTGCGCTTCTCCCCGGCTATTACGCCGTAATAGGTCGCTGGGGTCGCGCCGACTATTACGGCGTAATAGGTCGACCCGTCGCGAGGCCCGCCGGCCCTACAGGGAGATGTCGATCTGTTCGACGTCGGTGAACTCCACGTCCAGGCCCTGGGCTCGGGTGTTGTCGGCCCGGAAGTACATCTCGCCCAGGCCCTGCGCCGCGATCTGCAGCAGCTGGTCCTCGGTGGCTCCGGCGTCCCGGGCCTCAAAGAGCCGCTCGGCCCAGCGGGGGGGCAGGGCCTGGGTGATGTCGCGGATGCGGGCGTCCTCGGTGGTGCCCGGGGCTGCCGTGAAGCCGAACCTACCCCGGGTGGCGAAGACCAGGCCGTCGGTGGTGACGGCCTTCTGCTTCGCCCTGGCCCGGACCTGGGGCTGCCAGCGGCTGCGTACCTCGCGCTCCAGGCGGGCGGCGAGCTCCCGGCGGGGGTGCTTCAACTGACCGGTCACATACCGTTCCACGGTGCGCTGGGAGACGCCCAGCAGTTCGGCGACCCGCCTGGTGCCCTTGAGTTGCCTGACGAGATATCTCATCTGGGCCGGGGCGCTCTTGGGGATCGGGCGGGTGAACGCCTGCTCCAGCGCACGGTCCAGGCTGTCGCCTACCGAGTCCATGGCCGGTTACTCCCCTTCGGTGGCGGTGCCGTCGTTCTTGATGTGGTTGGCGATGTTGAACACACCGCCGTGCTGCTCGAACTGTTCCTCCGCCCACAGCACGGTCTGTGTGCCCTGGTGCTTGACCATGCCGGGGCTCACGCCCAGCCGGAACGTGCCCGGCACGGGCTTGCCTTCGGGGGTGTACGGCAGGAAGTCCAGCGGGCTGGGGCCGGGGGAGGGGTAGACGAGGGCGTCGGTGCCGATGGCGACGGGATAGAGGTCGGTGGCGGCCGCCGTCTTCATGATCTTGCGGTGCATGCTGACCCGGACCGTCGCCAGGACGGCCGCGCGGATGTCGGGGCGCCAGGTCGGCCGGGAGAGCGCCGGCCACGGTTCGTAGTACGGCACCTGGCCCCGGTTGCGCTGGCGCAGCTTGCCGATGCCGCCCTTGGCCGTCGCCTTGATGGCCTTGAGGACCAGGGCCAGCGTCGGATCGGCGTGCCGGGAACGGGCCATGGCGTGCAGGAACTCCTCGCCCTCCATCGCGGTGCTCACCCCGAGGTCGGCCATGGTGGCGATGTACGCGTCGCGCAGCCGTTTGTACCAGGGGTCGAGGTAACGGCCGGTGCGGGTACGGACGTACGCCTCGACCGGCGCGACGTCGAAGCCGAGTTCCATCGCGTACGCCACGGTCGGCGTGGCGTACCAGGCGGGGCCCTCGGGCCGGTCGCCCCTCGGCGTGAACGGCGACGGGAGCCGGTCTGCGTCCAGCGTGCGGCCGCCCACCTCCACCCGGGAGAGATCGACGTGGGAGAGGTCCACCAGCCATGAGCCGGGCAGGGCGGGGTCGAAGCGGGGGTTGCCGGTGAGGTGGGTCGGTCCGTTCAGCCCGACGGTCAGGCCGTTGGCGGCCGCCGCAAACGCCATGTTGACGTCGATGGCGACCAGGTACGGCTTCATGCACTCGTCGTCGGTGAGCTCCCGGCACCAGTCGTACGGCTCCTCCAGCAGCATCTCGGCCGGGGTCCGCTGGTGGTGGCGGGCGAACCTGCCCTTGAGCAACGGGTGCTCGTCCGGGACCTCGCACTCGACGACGTCGTACACCTCGGTGAGGGCGTCGGCGTTGAAGGCCTGCCGGAACTCTCCGGTGTCCGGGTCCTTCTCGGCGCGGGTCGGCGGGCGCAGCGCCGTCATCAGCTCCAGGCCGGTGACCGCCGTGGTGCCGCGCGGGGTCATCACCCGCTCCGCGTAGGTGCCGAGGAACCGGGCGAGGTCGGCGGCCGGCATGGTCGGCAGACGGGGGTCGGTCTTGTCGTCCCACTCCTCCACGGGGAGGGCTCCCCAGGTCGGAATGCACAGCTGGACGCAGCGGCGGCGGGCGCCTTCCGGGTCGCGGTAGAGGCGCGCCCACGGGCCGAAGCCGAGCTGGGTGAGCTGCAGTTCTGCCTTCTTGACCTGCTTGACCACCTTGTGGTTGTCGTGCAGGCGTCCGGCGCGCCGTTCCTCCGATGACAGGGTGACGGGCAGGCCGTAGCGCTCCAGGGCGGCGGGGGGGAGGACCAGGACGGGATCGGCGTCGCGGCCGTGCCGGTGCAGTCGGGACTGGCCGAGCCTGGCCTCGGTCAGTGTCCAGTCCACCAGGGCCGCGACGCTCTTGGCAGGCACGTCCAGGACGAGGCCGCCCACGCAGTAGGCGGCCACCTGGTCGCCGTCGACATCGATCACGGCGAGGGGGCCGTTCTCGAAGCGGGGGTCGGAAGCGATGGGGGGCGCCGAGGGGCCCGGCCTGCCGGTCGGTTTCCTCGGCGCGGTCTTCGGCCGGGGCCGGGCCGGGGGGCACGGGCCGAGGGGCTGTGCGTTGGGCTGCTGTGCGCTGGTCTGCTGTGTGTTCCCGGCCGGGGGGCTCGCGCTGGTCGGCGGGGCCGGTTGCGGCAGTACAGGGGCCGCGGGGGGCCGGGGCGGCGCAGGCTCCGGCGGGACGGCGGCGGCTGGGGGAGTGGAGGCCGGGGGAGTGGTGGGCGGCTCCGGGGACGGGGCGGGGAAGCGTTCGGCCAGCTTCTCCAGGAAGCGGGCGTAGGCGGCCCGCTGCGGGGGGCGTGGCTCGTTCTTGCCCGACTCCCAGCTCGCGACCGTCTCACGGCGGGTGGCCAGCGCGGCCGCGACCTGTGTCTGGCTCAGCCCCGCGGCCTCCCGCAGGCGCCTGCGCTCGGCGGGCGACGGCAGGTCGTTCTGGGCGACTTCCTCCAGTAGCGCGTCGACCGCGCTGAACAGCTCGTCCTGAGTGGGCACGGAGCTCACCTCCCGTTCGCACCCTATCCGAGGTACTCACCGGATCCCCCATCGATTCGCTCGCGAATCACACATCGCTTCCCGAGTGGGGGCGAGGGGGCAGGGGCTGAGGAGGCAGGGACCAAGGGATCAGGGACTGAAGGCGCAGGGCCTGGAGGGGCTTTGGTCCCTGAGGCGTTTTGCCTGGTCAGACGGGGTGTCGGCCCTGTAACAGGGACTGAAGGGACTCAACTGCCCCCATTATGAGCGGAACTCAGTAGGGGGAGTGGGTTTTTCGTACGCGCGCACGCGTGTGAAGACCATCAAGATCAATATCTCTAGTTCAGCTCATAACTCCCGGCGTTCGGTCCCTTCAGTCCCTGCGGGGGGCGGGAAGACGGCGCTGACCTGCAGCTTTTCCGGCAGGGACCCAAGGGTCCGAAGGGACTCTGGCAGGGGCCGTACTTCAGTCCCTGCCCCCGGGCGGGGCCGGGGCGCTGGTGGTTCGCTCGAATCCCGCTCGAAAGTCCCTTCGGTCACTCAGAAAATGCGATAAACCGGCTTGTTCTGATGGGCCCAGGGGACACTAAGGTCCTCCGCAGGGACTCAAGGGACCGAGCGGTCCGATAGGACGGCGCGCGGGAGGGGAGCTGCACCGCCCCCGGAAGGGGCGGCCCTACACTCTGTGCGAAAGACAGTCCCTTCGGTCCCTGAGAACGCCTCATGCCCCCGGCCGACCTGGTGTTTTGCCATCTCACAGGGACCGAGAAACAACTGCGACGAGGACGATCCACGTGCCCTGCCACGGTGAGACCCAGGCGCCTGCCCCCCGGGGCGGGCCGGCGACGCCGCACTCGGTGGCCCGCTGGTGCGCGGCGCAGGGCTGGCCGGTCCATCCGCTCGCGCCGGGGCGTAAGACCCCTGCCGCCAACTGTCCGGCGTGCAGGGACCGGAGCCACGATCCCCGGACCTGCCCGTGCCCGGCCGAGGGCCGGGCCTGCCACGGCTTTCACGCCGCGACCACCGACCAGGAACGCATCGACGCCTGGTGGGGGCAGAGTCCCTCGGCCGGTGTCGGCATCGCGTGCGGCCCTGCGGGACTGGTCGTCATCGACGTCGACGCCCACCCGGCCCCGGTGCCGGACCGCGGCCGGCTGCTGCCGGGCATTCCCATTCACGAGACCGTGGATCTGGCCGGTCTCGCCTCGGGTTTCGACACGCTCGCGTTGCTGGCGGCCTTCCGCGGGCAGCCCGACCCGGCCCGGGACGAGGGCACGCTGCGGGTGCGGACGCCGTCGGGCGGCCTGCACATCTGGTACCGGGTCTCCGAGCCGGGCACGCGGTTTCGCTGCTCGACGGGGTCCAGCCCGAAGGTGGCGCTGGCCTGGCAGGTCGATGTGCGGGCGCACGGCGGGTACATCGTCGCCCCCACCACACGCACCGTTCAGGGCGCCTACGAGGCGGAGGGTCCCGCCCGGACACCGGCGCCGCTGCCCGCCTGGCTGCACGCCGAACTGGTGCGGACCGGGCACCGGCTCGCCCCTCCCGCGCCGCGGACACCAACCACAAGTGGTGGCGGGGGAGTGCGACGCAGGGCGCGGGGCGCGGCGGCGCGCCGGGTTCTCGAGCCGTTGGTGGAGGAGGTCAGGGCGTGCGGGGCGGCACCGGAGGGCACCGGGTTCACCGAGAAGCTCAACCGGGCCGCCTACACGGCCGGTGGGCTCGTGGCCGCCGGGCACCTTGAGCACGCGGAGATACGCGAGGAGTTGCTGGCCGCGGCACACAGCGCGCGTCCTTGGCAGGAACGCCGTAACGAGAAGATCATCGATGACGGGCTCGCCGCAGGGGGCGCGCGCCCATTCCACCTCGAAGGACGTACATGAGCAGCGCCGAGAGCACGCCGAGGTTCGATCCCCAGGCTGCCGCTCAGCAGATGCTCGAGCTGCAGGGGACCGAGCCGGTCAGCGCCGTCCTGCCCGCGCAGGTCTCACCGCCGCAGGTCCTCTCCGCGCCGGACGGCGCCCGGCAGGAACCGGTGCTGCTGCCGCCGCATCTGAGCGACCGCGGCAACGCCCGGCTGTTCGTGCAGCTGTACCGGGACCGGTTCCGGCATGTCGAGGGACTGGGCTGGTTCGCCTGGGACGGCTACCGCTGGAAGCGCACCGGCGGGGAGAAGGCGGCCCTGTGGGCGGCGGGCGAGATGGCCGAGGACCTGCCGGAGAGCGACCCGCTCGGCCGGTACGGCGACCGTGAACTGGCCACGCACAAACGGCGGACGCTGTCCACGACGGGGATCAAGGCGCTGCTCACCCAGGCGAAGGCGGCTCCGGATCTGTCGGTCGATCCCGACACCCTGGACGGGGATCCGTACACGCTGTGCACTCCGGCCGGGGTGGTCGATCTGCGCACCGGTCAGCTCCACAAGCCCGACCCCGAACGGGACTTCCACTCCCGCGCCACCAGTGTCGGGCCGCAACGGATGCCCACGCCACGGTGGGAACGCTTCCTGGCCGACACCTTCGGGGACGACGGCGAGGGCCGGGAGATGATCGGCTTCCTACATCTGCTGCTGGGTTACTCCATCACCGGAGACGTCGGCGCCCAGGTCCTGCCCTTCCTGTTCGGCGAGGGCAAGAACGGTAAGTCCGTGCTGCTCGACACCATGATCCAGATCCTGGGGGACTACGCGGACGCCGCGCCCCCGGGCTTTCTGATGGACCGGGGCGCATTCTCCGAGCACTCCACCGAGCTGACGGAGCTGCACGGCAGGCGCCTGGTGGTGTGCAGCGAGCTGAAGCCCAACGACAAGTTCGACGAGGCCCGGGTCCGCCTTCTCACCGGCGGCGACAAGATCAAGGCCAGGCGGATGCGGCAGGACTACTTCTCGTTCACGCCCACCCACCATCTGTGGTTGCTGGGCAACCACCGGCCCGAGGTGTCGACGGGCGGTTTCGCGTTCTGGCGCCGCATCCGGCTGATCCCGTTCACCCGGATCGTGCCCGCGGAGCGGCGCATCGACAACCTCGCCTTCGAGCTGGTCCGGGACGAGGGCCCGGGCATCCTCAACTGGCTCGTCGAGGGCGCGCGCCGCTACCTGGCCACCCGGGATCCCCTCGACGGGCCCGACCGGGTCCGGGTGGCGACCACGGAGTACGCGCAGACCGAGGACCACATCGGCCGTTTCCTGGGCGAGTGCTGCATCCGGGAGACCGCGGGCCCGGCCGAGCTGAGGGTGGAGCAGGGCCTGCTCTACAGCGCGTACCAGGGGTGGTGCACCGCGGGCGAGGGCATCCGGCCGGCCAGTCCACGGGCCTTCGCCACCCGGGTCCGGCAGGAGCTGGGTCTGCCCTCTCCCGCAGCCATGATCAAGTCCAACGGACGCAAGTACTACCCGGGGATCGCCCTCGCGGGGGCCGAATGACCGCCCCGGCCCGCCCGCAAGCCGTACAGCCGCACCTCCGCCCCGCGCGGGGGCCCTCCTACGATGGAGAGCGGACGGCCGTTCCCGCGGCGCTCTCCCGCCCCGCCCGCCGGGACGCGGACCACAGCACGACACGTACACGCCAGGCCCGGACCTCTGCCGAGGGCCGGTCGACGAAGGAGGGGCTGGAGCCATGAGCTCGCTTCTGAACGAGAGCGACCTCATCCACGAAGCGAAGGTGGTGTGGCTGGAGCCCCTGGACGGCCTCGACTACGTACGCCAGGCGCTCGACAAGACCAGGCGTCGCAACACCAAGCCGCCGTACGCCCGGGACGGGCGCATGGTCGGCTACGCCGTTCTCGACGACGGAGCCGAGGCAGATCCCGACAGCGGGCTGTACCGGCGGCGGGTGTTCTTCCTGCTGCCCCACGACCGGGACAGCCTTCCCGAGGGCCTGTACCGGGAAGGGGCGCCCGGGGAGGCTGTGGATCCGCGCACCATCGAGCCCAAGAAGCCCGGGAGCAAGACGCCTCGGTCCCAGAGCGGGCCGTCCGCCATGGTCACCGCCGCGTCGTGAACCGCGTCGCGGGTGCTGGGCCAAGAGCCCGCCCGGGGACGGGGTTCGACGGCTGAGCGGGCGGGTCCGGCCGCCTGGGTCGCTCGGGTCGCTGGTGCCGGGTGAACAGCCCGGTGCAGAAACGGTCATCCAGGTGCGGTCCAGAGTCGCTTGAGTCGCTTGGGTCGCTTCGAGGACAGCGACCCAAAGGGCGGCGGCCGGGGGCAGCGACTGAAGAACAGCGACCGAAGGCGGGTTGGGTCGCTCTTGAGTCGCTGGTCGGTCGCTGGGTAAAGGCCCTGGTCAGAGGCCGTTTTCAGGGAAAACAGCGACTGAAGCGACTCAAAGTTCGGGTATATGGAGACATTCGCGTGTGCGCGTGTATGCGTGCGCGTGCGCGTGTGGGCGTTATATGTAGGGAACTTGAGTCGCTTGAGTCGCTAATTGGCAGGTGAAGTGGCCTTGACCTGCGGTTTTGACAGCGACTCAAGCAGCGACCGAAGCAGCGACCGAGGGTTGTTCAGTCGCTGTGGGGGTCTCTTGAGTCGCTGATTGCCCTCTGGGGGAGCGGAATCGATTCTTCGTTCAGATGACCCCAGCTTGGTCGTCGCTTCGCTAGTGTGTGCCTGTTGTTGAGTCGCTTCGGTCGCTGACGGGGGAAACGCATGACCGATGAGCTGCGGGTTTTACGCAGCGACTCACCGCGGCCCGCTCCCGCCCGAGCGGGCGCCTCGCAGTCCCTGACCATCGCCCGGTGGTGCGCCGGCCGCGGCTGGCCGGTCCATCCGCTGGCGCCGGGACGCAAGACGCCCGCGGGCAACTGCGCGGCCTGCCGTGAGCCCGGGCACACCCACCGGGGGTGCCGCTGCCCTGCCGCCGGGCGCTGGTGCCACGGCTTCCGGGCCGCCACCCTGGACTTCGCCCGGATCGAGCAGTGGTGGGGAGCCCACCCGGAGTTCGGCGTCGGGATCGCCTGCGGGCCCGCCGGGCTGGTCGTCATCGACATCGATGCCCACGCCCGGCAACTGCCCGGCCGGGACCGCCTGCTGCCCGGCATCGACATCGCCGAGACCGTGGACCTGACGGGGCTCGCCAACGGCTTCCACACCATCGGCGTGCTGGCCGCGCTGCGCGGCGCCGCCTCTCCCGCGGACGACGAGACGACCCTGCGGGTGCGCACGCCCTCGGGCGGCCTGCACGTGTGGTACCGGGCCCTGTCCGGGCACCGCTGGCAGTGCTCCTCCGGGTCCGGCGGCGGCCGGGCGCTGGCCTGGCAGGTCGACGTACGGGCGCACGGCGGGTACATCGTCGCGCCGGGCACCGTGACCGGGGCGGGGATGTACGAGGCCGTGGGCACGGAGCGTGAGCCCGCACCGCTGCCCGCCTGGCTCGCGCGCGAACTGGAGCGCACCGGCCACCTGCCGCCCGCGCACGTCCCCGCGCCCCGCCCCGTGCCGCCCCGCGCCCGGCAGGCCGTCCTGGCCGCCTCGGGCGCCCACGGTGCCGCGGGCCGGGTGCTGGCAGCCCTGCTCGCCGAGGTGGCCGCCTGCGCGGCCGTCGCGGAGGGAGCGGGGTTCACCGAGAAGCTCAACCGGGCGGCGTACACCGCAGGCGGTCTCGTCGCCGGGGGCCTGCTGGACGCCGACGAGGCCGAGCGGGTCCTGCGCGAGACGGCGGCGCAGGCCCGGCCCGGGCAGGAGCGGCGCTACGGCGCCGTCATCCGCGGCGGACTGAGCGCGGGCCGTACCCGCCCGCTGTCCCCGGGAGGCCGGCCGTGACGCGGGGCCAGGACAACGCCCTCTTCGACGCCGGCTCGGTCGCCGCACAGATCCTGGCCCAGAGCGTGCCCCAGGCGCGTACGGAGGCCAAGAGCGTCCCCGAGGCACGTACGGAGGCCCAGACCTTCGCCCAGGCCCGTACGAAGGACCAGGGCGGCCCCAGGGCCGCCGGTGAGGCCACCGCCGACGGGCTGCTGCCCGACACCCTCAGCGACCGTGGCAACGCCAAGCTCTTCGTCAGCCTCTACGCCAACGACTACCGGCACGTGCCGGGGCTCGGCTGGTTCCGGTGGGACAGCACCCGCTGGCAGATCGACGAGGACGACACCGTGCTGTGGGCCGCCGGCGACCTGGCGGAGTCCCTGGCCACCACCGACCCGCGGGGGGTGCACAGCACAACCGCCCTGCAGCAGCACCGCCGGCGCGCGCTGAGCACCAGCGGGATGAACGCGATGCTCACCCAGGCCAAGTCCGCACCCGGCATGGTGCTCAACGCGGCGCTGCTGGACGCCGATCCGTACGCGCTGTGCACGCCCGGCGGCATCGTCGACCTGCGTACCGGGCTCAAGCGCATGCCGGACCCGAACCGGGACTTCCACTCCCGCTCCACCACCGCGACGCCCGAACCGATGCCGACGCCGCGCTGGGACCGCTTCCTCGCCGACACCTTCGGGGAGGGACCCGAGGGCGCGCAGATGATCGACTTCCTGCATCTGCTGCTGGGTTACTCCATCACCGGAGACGTCGGCGCCCAGGTGATGCCCTTCCTGTTCGGCTCCGGCAAGAACGGCAAATCGGTGCTGCTGGACGTGGTGATGAAGCTCGTCGGCGACTACGCGGACGCCGCGCCGCCCGGGTTCCTCATGGCCCGCCCCTACGAGGGACACCCCACCGACCTGGCCGAGCTGCACGGGCGCCGGGTCATCGTGTGCAGTGAGGTCAAGCCGGGGGACCGGTTCGACGAGGCCCGGGTGAAGCTGCTGACCGGCGGCGACCGCATCAAGGCACGGCGGATGCGGCAGGACTTCTTCAGCTTCCAGCCGACCCACAAGCTGTGGCTGCTGGGCAACCACCGGCCCGAGGTGGGGACGGGCGGTTTCGCGTTCTGGCGGCGGATGCGGCTGATCCCTTTCGAGCGGGTCGTGCCGGACCACCGGAAGGTCGACAACCTGGCCGACATCCTTGTCACGGAGGAAGGGGCGGGCATCCTCAACTGGCTCGTCGTCGGCGCGCGGCGCTACCTGAGCGGGGAGCGGGACCTGCTGGGCCCGGAGGCCGTGCGCATCGCCACCACGGCGTACGCGGAGACCGAGGACCACATCGGGCGCTTCCTCGGCGAGACCTGCCGGCGCGAGCCGGGCCTGAGGGCCGAACAGGCCGGTCTCTACGCGGCCTACCGGACTTGGTGTCAGAATGAGGGAGCCCCGGCCGTCTCGTCCCGGTCCTTCGCCGCGCGGGTCCGGGAGGTGGTGGGACTGGCGTCTCCGAAGGAGATGATCCTGTCCAACCAGCGCAAGTACTATCCGGGCATCGGGCTGGCCGCCGACGAGGAGACAGTATGAGCGCCCTCATCGCCGAGGACGAGATCGTCCACGAGGTCGACCTCGTCTGGCTCGAGGACATCAGCGGGCTGGACTACGTCCGTCAGAGCCTGGACCGGCTGCCGACCCGCCGGGGCAGGCCCGCCTACCACCGCGACGGCCGCATGGTCGGCTACGCGCTGCTCGGGCCGAAGGCCAAGCCCTCCCGGTCGTCGGGCACCTTCCGCCGACGGGTGTTCTGGCTGCTGCCGCACGACCGGGACACCGTCCCCGACGGGCTGTACGCCACCGGGGCGCCCGCCGAGGCCATCGATCCGCGCACCCTGGCGCCGGGGAGCAAGGGGCGCAAGACGGAGCGGTCGGAGGGCGGCGCGGTGTCGTCGTCCCTGTAGGAAGCGCCTGCACGACGGGACTCAGACGGACAGATGCCGGGTGGGCCCGAAGGCGCACACCCGGCACGGGAACGACGGCCGCGCGGGGGAGTGGGATGCGTCCCCTGAGCGGCGGTGGACCTATTCGGCGACGCCCGCGTACTCGGCGAGCGGAACCCGGCCGCTGTTGGCGATCGGAATGGCGTCCAGGTACTCCTGAGGCAGGTCGAAGGCGTCGACGAGGGTCCTCATGTGCGGAGCGAGCCCGTCGATGACCGTGTCGATGACGAACGGCAGTTCGCCGACGTGCTCGGCACTCATGTGAGCGTCCATCAGCAGGTCGCCGGTGTGGCTGCGGACCTGCTCCAGCAGGAACAGCAGGCACAGCCCGTCCAGCAGCCGCCGTGCCTCGGGCTGTGTCACCCGCTCCGTCGCCTCCAGGAAGGCGTCGGCGGCCCGCAGTCCGGCGTGCACGGAGACCATCTCCAGTGCGGGTGACGAGGCCCTGTTCCAGCGCGTCACCGGGTCCTTGGCGGGCCCGCGGCGCAGCGCAGCCCGCGCCCGCTTCTGCCAGACGGCCTCGGCCTGTGCCAGCAGGGAGCGTACGAAGCGGGGGTTGGTCAGTTCCTGCGGGCCGGCCGGCGAGGCGGCCCGGGACCGGGTGGTGTCGGTGGCGAAGAGCAGCTCCGCCGCCGCCTTGGCCCAGATCACCAGGTTGTCCCCCTCGGCGGTCACCGTTCCCTCGACGTAGTCCGGGAAGCCGGCGAGTGCGTTGACCGCGAACAGCCCCTGGGCGCCGCAGCGTTCACGGCACTCGGTGGTGATGGCACGGGCCTGCCAGGTGATCCACCCCTTGGTGACGGCGACCAGGCGCTCCGCCTCCTCGCGGGTCTCGGCGGTGTGCCCGGTCCAGGCGGTCACCGCCGACCGGTGCAGGAAGGTCATGGCATACGCCGTGGCCAACGACTTGAGCAGCCGGCCGTGATGGGTGCGGTGGGCGTTGACGGCGATGCGCTCGCCCGCCCTCGGGCCCGCCACCTGACGGTGCTCGCCGTAGCGGACGGCGATGGCCAGCGCGGCCCTGGAGGCGCCGACGGCCGCGCCGCTCATGCACATCTTCCCCACGGTGACCCGGCCGATCGAACGCAGGAAACGCTTGCGGCGGTTGCCCAGGGTGCTGGTGAGGGTGCCGTCGTGGCCGAGGCGGCCGTGCTCGGCCTCCAGGAGCGCCTCACGCGGCAGCCGTACCTGGTCGAAGGCGGTCAGGCAGTGGTCGACGGGAGCGCCGGGCCGCATCGGCAGCCGGCGTACCCGGACTCCCGGCAGCAGGCCGTGCTCGTCGCTCAGCGGGGTCAGGAACAGGTACACGCCCTGGTCCTGACCGTTCGCGATGAGGCGGGCCGCGACCACGGCGCTCTTGGGGCCGCCGGTGGTGCTGGTGTTGGGCATGAACTTCTGCGCCCCCGGGTGCGGGGTGTGCAGGATGAACCCGCCGGTGTCCGGGTCGAGTTCGGCGGTGGTCTCCAGCGCGGCGCTGTCGTTGCCATGGTCGAGTTCGGTGCACAGGAAGGTGCCGATGCGCC
Organism: Streptomyces sp. NPDC001393; assembly: GCF_053597455.1. Taxonomy (NCBI): domain Bacteria; kingdom Bacillati; phylum Actinomycetota; class Actinomycetes; order Kitasatosporales; family Streptomycetaceae; genus Streptomyces; species Streptomyces sp. NPDC001393. The sequence continues at coordinate 37,175 of NZ_JBSFIH010000038.1, read as the reverse complement.
GCATGGAGGTGAACTCGGACAGGTCCCGCTGCTCTGCCGCCTCATGGTCGAGGAGGCTGCCGAGGAACAGGTTGTAGTGGATGCTCGCCACCGTGCACAGGCCCCCGCCGCCGTCCACGATCGCCGCCCACTCGTGCAGGCTCGCCAGCAGGCTCGGGTCGGTGGCGAGGCTCTCGGGGTCCCCGAGGGTGTCGTTCACCAACCGCAGCCACTCGTAGGACTGACCCGCCTGTTCGGCGGGTGAGCGGCCCGGACGGTGACGAAACGTTTCGTTGCGGATCAGCCGGCGCCACCGGCCGTGGACCCGCTCGCGCTCGCCGTCCTCGCCGAAGAGCAGCCGGGCCAAGTCCTGCGCGGGCGTGGCGTCGACGCTGCCGAGTCCCTCGAGGGCGAGCGTGTCGAGCGCGTGCAGATTGCCCAGCAGGCCGGCCCGAAGACGGTCGGTCCTCGGGTGGTCGCCCGCCAGGCCGGTTCGCAGCGGTTGGTCCGCCGCACGGCCGGCATCGCCAGAAGCGGTGGTTGGTATGCACGGCTGGGTTGTCAGAAGGGCCATGACCCTGTCCCCCGTCAATTCGCAGATCCGAGTAGGGATGCGCAGGACCCAGAAGATACGGACCTACCGGTTTTCTTATCAAGTCAAATAGCGGTAAAGTGTGAGTGGCCAGCGAGGGATCTTCGAGCATCTGCCTGGGGATCCGTAGCGGAATATCCGATTCTGCAGCCTCGTGGTCTAGGTTTATCCACGAGGCATGGGCCCGGTGAGGCGCGAGGAAACCGCACGCGAGGTTTTCTCTGGCATCCCTGCCGGGTGCTGGATTCGCGATAGTTGCGAATAAATGGGACATTCTCGAGCGCGCTGCGGCCCCGGTTGATCGCGGGGAGGGTGGGTGGCACAATACAAACCTGTCGGTTTATTTTTACCCAAGGAAACTGACCGGAGCCGATGCGGAGGTGAAGGCCGTGGCGCTGCAGGAACGGGCCATCAGAACGAGGCGGGCCATCCTCGTCGCTGCCGCCGCGGTCTTCGCCGAGGTGGGGTACGAGGCGGCGACGATCTCGGAGATCCTCCACCGGGCCAACGTCACCAAGGGGGCCCTGTACTTCCACTTCGCCTCCAAGGAGGAGCTGGCCCAGGCGGTGCTGGCCGGCCAGTTGGAGGCGATGCCGACCCCGCCGCCGCAGGAGCTGATGCTCCAGCAGGGCATCGACGAGGCCTTCCTGCTCGCGCATCTGCTGTCGGTGGGGGATCCGATGGTGCAGGGCAGCATCCGTCTGACGGTGGACCAGGGGGCCCCGAGCGACGGCCTGGACCGACGGGTGCCGATGAGCGGGTGGATCGAGCACAACATGGACCTCCTGACCAAGGCGAAGGAGAACGGCGAGCTGCTGCCGCATGTCGACGTCGCGGCGGCGGCACGGATGTTCGTCGGGGCGTTCACCGGCGTCCAGGTGCTCTCCAAGATCATGTCCAACCATGCCGACCTGCCGGAGCGGGTCTCGGACCTGCAGCGTCACCTGATGGCGAGCATTGCGGTCCCGGCGGTCCTCATGCAGCTCGACACGGCTGTCGACCGGGGTGCCCGGGTGTACGCCGCGGCACTGAGGCTGCGCGAGGCCGCCGAGAAGGTCCCTGCGGCCAGCTGACAGCGGCCGGGAACGGAGCTACAACCGAACAGTCGTCGGGGGCGTGACCGCGTACGCCTCCCGAGGGGGGAGGGCGGGGGACCCCTCCCCTGGGCAACATGCCATCCGTGCAAGACCGACCCAGGGAGTACGACGATGAACACGACGGCTGTGTGTCCTTACGCCTTGGACGTGACCGGTCGGGACCTGGCGGGAGAGGCCGCCATGCTGCGGGCCCAGGGACCCGCCGTCCAAGTCCAGCTGCCCGGAGGGGTGATCGCCTGGGCCGTGGTGGGACAGCGGCACGTGGAACGACTGCTGACCGACTGGCGCGTCTCCAAGGACGCCCGCCGGCACTGGCCCGCCTTCATCGAAGGCCGCATCACCGAGGACTGGCCGCTGTATCCGTGGGTGGCGAACGAGAACATGCTGTTCGCCTACGGGGAGAGCCACGCGCGGCTGCGCCGGCTGGTCGCCGGAGCCTTCACCGCGCGACGCACCGAGGCCCTGCGCCCCCGGGTCGCCGCGATCACGGCCGAACTCGTCGACGGCCTCGCCGCCCTGCCGGCCGACACCCCGGTCGATCTGCGGTCCGCCTTCGCCGAGATCCTGCCGATGCGGGTGATCTGCGAGCTGTTCGGAGTCCCGCAGGGGGAAGCGACGGACGCCCTGTGCGCCGCGCTGCACAAGGTCTTCAGCACCACGCTGCCCGGACAGGAGATAGAGGCGGCGCGGATGCAGGCCTTCATGCTGTTGTCGCAGCTGGTGCAGGACAAGCGGGCCGAGCCGGGGGACGACCTGACCAGTTCGCTGATCGCGGCCCGGGACCAGGACGACCGCCTGAGCGAGGCCGAACTGCTCGGCACGCTCTTCCTGATGATCGCCGGAGGACAGGACACCACCGCGGCGCTGATCACCAACGCCGTGGGCGCGCTGCTGACCCACCCGGACCAGCTGGAGCACGTACGTGCGGGCCGGGCGAGCTGGCAGGACGTGTCGGCCGAGACGATGCGGGTGCACACTCCCGGCGCCTACTCGCCGATGCGGTTCGCTGTGGAGGACATCGACCTGGACGGTGTCCTCATCCGCAAGGGTGAGCCGATCCTGGTCAACTTCGCCGCGGGCGGCCTCGATCCCGAGCGCTACGGCCCGGACGCCGACCGGTTCGACGTGCTGCGCACCGAGCGCGACACGCTCGGGTTCGGGCACGGCACGCACCGCTGCATGGGCGCGCCGCTCGCCGAGGTGGAGGCCACCGGGGCCTTCGCGGCGCTCTTCGAGCGCTTTCCGCGGATGCAACTCGCCTGCTCCCCCGAGGAGTTGGAACCGATGTCCAGCTTCCTGATGAACTCCTACCGTGTCCTGCCGGTGCTGTTGAGCCCGCAGGACTGACGCGGACGCGACGCGAGCGGCGGGACTCTGTCCGCCCCGGTCAGGGGCGACGGAGTCCCGCCGCTTTGTGCTGGTGATCTGCCGAAGAACCGCTACAGCACGGGCGGAGCGGTGCTGGGCGGGTCGAGAAACTGCATGGATGGTTCATTAATCTGGCTCACGTTCCGGGAAGCCTTCTGGAAAGGGTTTCCCTGCACGTCGTCTCGGGTGGCCGGCAGTCGCAGTCGTCTGACTAGGGGCAACGTCAAAATCCATAAACGTACCAAGCGCGCGGTTTGGTAAGATCCCGCAGGTGGGCGCGCTCCGGGGCCGGAGAAGCGAATGAAGCGACTCCGGTTTCTGTGCATGCCCAGGAGGAGGGTGCAATGGTCAAGCAGGTGAGGGCGGCACGGACGCGCGAGTCCCTGATCCGTGCGGCCGCCGAGGTGTTCGCCGCCGATGGATACGCCCTCGCCTCTCTTCCGGCGATCAGCAGGCGGGCCGGGGTGAGCGCGGGAGCCCTGCACTTCCACTTCGCCAACAAGGACGCGCTGGCCGCCGAGGTGGAGTCCGCGGCCACGGACTCCGTCGAGAAGCTGGCCGAGCGCTGCCGCGGCACGGCCGACACCTCGTTGCAGTCGCTCGTACGAACGATGTCCGGCCTGTTGGTGGCCGTGGCCGACGACCCGGTGGTCAGGGCCGGCTTCAAGCTCAGCGGTGACCCCTCCCGCAAGAGCGAGGCGGCCATGCTGGGCTGGTGGAGGAACTGCGTGCACGACCTGGTGCTGCAGGCGCAGCGTGCGGGCGAACTGGCCGACGGTGTCTCACCGGACGGTGCGACGACCACGATCGTGGCGGCCACCGTCGGCCTCGAGGTGATCGCCGCAACGGACGACGGATGGCGGCCGGACGAGCGTATGGCGCAGTTCTGGTCCCTCCTCCTGCCGGGCTTGGCGGCCTTCCCCGAGCATGCGCTCGTGTCGGTGTCGGAGGAGACGCAGCCCCAGGGCTCCGGCCGGTAAAAACAGCATGACAGGTCTGCTTCTGGCTCCATGTCCCCCTGTGGATGTGAGTCGGTCGAGCCGCCCTCGCGGGAGAATCGAGACCAAGCAGGGTTTCCGGTTTGGCATTGACATACCGCGCGCGCTGTTTTTTACTCGGTGTCAGGGAACGCTGCAGACGGCACCAGGAATGGGGGAGACGCCGTGGACATCGACGTGCTCGGCACACTCGCCGTACGGCTCAACGGGGTGTCCATCGCGCCGACGGCACCCAAGCCGCGCCAGGTGCTCGCCCTGCTGGCGCTGCGCGCCGGCCAGGTCGTCCCGGTCGGTGTCCTGACCGAGGAGCTGTGGGGAGCCGAGCCCCCGCGCAGTGCCCGCGCCACCCTGCAGACCTACATCCTGCAGCTGCGCGAACTCATCTCCGCCGCCCTGGCCGGCGGCGAGGGGGACGACGCCGGGCAGCGCCGCCAGGCCAAGGACGTGCTGCTGACCGTACCCGGCGGCTATCTGCTCAAGAGCGGCGACGTCACCAGTGACGTACGGGAGTTCGAGCGGCTCGCCGGCGCCGGGTACCGGGCCATGGACGCCGAGGACTACCCCCAGGCCGCCCGGCTGCTGCGCGAGGCGCTCGACCTGTGGACCGCCCCCGCACTCGCCGACGTCCACGCCGGCCCCCATCTGCAGACCGAGGTCAAGCGGCTGGAGGAGAGCCGGCTGTGCGCGCTGGACCAGCGTGTCGAGGCGGACCTGCGGCTCGGCCGGCACCGTGAACTGCTCGCCGAACTGACCGTGCTGGTCAACCAGTACCCCACGCACGAGAGCCTGTGCGGCCAGTACATGCTCGCGCTGTACCGTTCCGGCCGCCGCGGCGAGGCGCTCGACGCCTACCAGCGGCTGCGCGCCACCCTGGTGCGCACCATGGGCCTCGAACCGTCCCCGGCGCTCGCCAAGCTGCAGCGCTCCATCCTGATGTCCGGCCCCGGCACCCTCCCGGCCCGCCCCGCTCCGAGCGCGTCCATGGCCCCCGTGGGCTGACGCCAGGCCGGTTCGCCCCCTCTCCACCAGGAATCCTCTCCACCAGGAATCGAGCGCGGTTCAGGCCCGGCGGTGCAGCGTTGATCACACCTGGAGGAGGGGGTCGCGCATGTCGTCGCAGCGAGTGCACTCCGCCCAGCACACGGTATCGGTCGCCGCGCCCGCCGGCGTCGTCTACGGCCTGCTCGCCGACGCCCCGCGCTGGCCGGTCCTGCTGTCCCCCTTCGTCCATGTCGAACGCATCGACTTCGACGGCGCCGAGGAGAACCTGCGGCTGTGGCGCCTGCGGCACGGCCAGGTGTGCTCCGCGCTCGCCCGCCGCGTGCTGCGGCCACGGGAGCGCCGTATCGAGTTCGAACTGCAGGACGTCCTGCTGCCCGGCGCGCCGACGTCCGGCGTCTGGAGCGTGGCGGCCGACGGCGCCGACCGGTGCCTGCTGACCCTGCGTCACGAGCGCCCGGCCGGCCCCTGGGAGACGCCCGAGGCACTCGAGACGGACGTGCACTTCGAGCTGGTGGCGCTGCGCGAGGCGGCCGAGCGCTGGGACCGGCTGGACGAACTGCTGCTGTCCTTCGAGGACAGCGTGTACGTCTCCGGCTCCCCGGAACTCGTCTACGACTTCCTCTACCGCATCGAGGACTGGGGCGAACTGGTTCCCCACGTCGAGCGGGCCGAGGTCACCGAGGACCAGCCGGGAGTGCAGGTGACGGTCCTGCACACCTGTGCCCCCGACACCGGGGAGACGCTGGTGTCCGAGGCCGTACGGCTGTGCTTCCCGGCCGCCGGGCGGATCGTCCACAAGGAGACCGTGCCGCCCGATCCCGTCGCCGCGCACTACGGGGAGTGGTACCTGGAGCCCGACGCGACCGGAGTGCGGGTCGTCTCCAGCCACCACGTGATGCTCCGGGAGAGCGCGGTGGAGGCCGTCCTGGGCGCGGGCGCTCTCCTCGTGGACGCCCGCCGGTACGTGCGCGAGTGGCTGGGCCGGTCGAGCACGGAGGCCCTGAGCCTGGCGCGGTGGCACGCCGAGAGCGCCGTACGCCGACTGCGATGAGCCCGGCGGAGAACCACCGTACGGCGCCCGGTACCACGACGACGAGGAGATCGCCGATGGCCCCGACCCGGCCGGCCCCGCATGCCGGGCGGCCCCCGACGACCCCGATCCCGCCCGGCCCGGCGGGTGAACCGGCAGGCGCGGCGCAGTGTGCGGCGCGCCTCGAAGCGCTGCTCGGCGACCCTCGGGACCCCGGCAACCCCTACGGCAGGTCCGCCCTGTGGGCCGCCGGGCACACCTCTCTGCCCGCCCCGCCCGCCGGCCTGCCCGGTGCCGCGGAGGTGCCGGCCGCCGATCAGCTCGCCCGCGCCCTGCGCCCGCTCTTCCGCCGGGATCTGGCCCTGGCCCATGCCTGGAGCATCCGTCCGCTGCTGAGCGCACCGGTGCCGCACCCGGCCGCCGCGCTGCTCGGGCCGGCGGCGCTGCTCGCGTCGGCGGGTGGCGTCCTGCGCAGCGTGACCCGCATCGTGGACGGGCTGAGCAGGTACGAAGCCGCTGCCCGGCAGTGGCGGGGGGTCCTGGCCTGCGTCTTCGCGGACCTGCTGGCCTGCGAGAGCCTGACGGCCGTGGCCCTGCGGGCCTGCTCCGGCCCGGGCGCGGGCGCGGGCGGCCCTACGACGCCGGAGCGTGGGGCCGGGGAACGGGGGGCCGGGGAGGCGCTCGCCGCCGTCGTGGGGTACCTCGTGCCCGAGCTGGTGGGGGAGTTGCTGGGCGATCTCGAACTGGTGCTGGAGGAGTGCGGTTTCGACGGCGACACCGTCGAGCGGCGCACGCTGGCCAAGGTCCTCCGGGACCGGGCGTTCGCCCGGGCCGACTGGACGGCCGCCAGTGCCGCTCAGACCCGGATCGTCGAGGGGCTGGGCGCGGCGGGCGGGTCGTGGCCGGACGACGGCACGGCATGCGCGGCGCTGTTCCGGATCACCGAGGCGGCCCCCGCGGTGGCACCCGGCACCGGCCCGCAGACCGTCGTGGCGACGCTCGCCGGTGCTGCCGACCGGCTCGCCGCCGCCGGTGATGACGGCACCGCGGCCCTTGCCCGCGCCGCCCGCAGGCTGGTCATCGAGCAGCGGGCGCTGCGGGCCGCCTGCGCGACCACCGCCGTCCACGACCCCGCCGATCCGGCGGCACGTGCCCTGGCAGACCGCCAGGCCCTGCTGGCGCTGGCCGCCGCGACGTTGGGTGTGCGGGAAGCGGTGGCTGGGACGGTGGGCGTGCGGGATGTGGTGGGTGCGTCGTCGGGTGTGCGGGAAGCCGGGGCGCTGGGTCTGCGGGGCGCGGCGGCTGGGGCGTGGGGTGTGCCGGACGTGGGGGTTGGGGTGTCGGGTGTGCGGGAAGCCGGGGCGCTGGGTGGGCGGGGCGCGGCGGCTGGGGCGTGGGGTGTGCCGGACGTGGGGGTTGGGGTGTCGGGTGTGCGGGAAGCCGGGGCGGGGATGTTCTTCCTCGGGGATGCGGGCTGGGCGCTGATGGCGATCGGGCGGATCGGCGGGCGGCTCGGGCTGCCGTCGTCCGGCCGCTCGCCCGATCCGCAGCCGGGCGTGTGGGAGGAGCTGGCCCGGCGTGCGGCCGACGGCGTGGACTGCGACCTGTATGCGACGAGGCTGCCATGGTGAACGGAGCCGGCACACCGGCGGTGCCGTTCCCGCCGCCGTACCACGTTTCCGGGCCGGACGGGCCCTGGGAAGAGGTCCAGGAGCGGATCGAGCGGACGGACCGGGCGGTGGTGCACACCACCTGGGGCCAGTGGCTGACACCGGCCCTGCTCGATCCCGGGCTGCGCACGCTGCTCGGCCGTGACTGGCCCCGCTTCCGGCAGCATCCGGCCCCGTCCGGCCGGCTGATCCTCGCCGTCTCCCGGGTGGTGCTCAAGCACACGGCCGCCGCGGCTCTCCAGGTCCCCGCCGAACGGCTCGACCTGGCCGGGCTGCCGGGCGGGCGGCCCGTGCTGCGCGGGCTCGGCGCGGACCTGCAGGTGAGCCTCAGCCACACCGACGAGCTGATCGTGGTCGGTGTCAGCCGTGCCGGGCCGGTCGGTGTGGACGCCGAGCCCGCCGGGCGCCGGATCTCCCTGGAGGCGCTGCGCGACCACGTGTGCACCGCCGAGGAGGCCGAAGCGCTCATGGCCCTGCCCGAGGAGGAGCGCACCGACCGGTTCCTGCGGCTGTGGACGCTGAAGGAGGCGTACACCAAGGCGCTCGGGCACGGCATGCGGCGTCGTTTCTCGGCGTTCGGCTTCGGCTGGGACGCGACGGGAACCGCCCGGCTCACCGGGGACACGGCCGGAGAGTGGGCCTTTGCGACCCATCTCGTCGACGGGCGCTTCCTGGTGAGCGAGGCGCACCGGCAGCACACCGCGCCGGCGGCGGAGGGGACGCGGGCCTCGTCACCCGCCGACGCGCCGGTGCGGCCGCCGACCGCGGACCCGCCCCAAGGCGCCCGGGTCATCGGCTTTCCGGGGCGTCGGGGCCCCGGCCCTCGATGAGCGGCCGCGTCGGGCAGAGCCGCCGGGTGCCGGCCGGACGCGCTGTGCAGAAACGAGCTGTGCAGAAACGATTCGAAAAGGAGGTCGGGGTGCCGGAGACGGCTGCTGGGGCAGTGGTGTCCGCCGCCCCGGTGAGCGGATGAGGAGTCATCACTCGCAAGGGGGCGCCGTCCTCGCCGTGGTGCATGAACCGCTCGGCATCGAGGCCTGGTCGCCGCTCGTCTTCGAGCTGTGCGGACTCGCCCGCACCGATGCCGAGGCGGTCGCCGCCCGTGTCGCCGAGCGCCATCGGGCGTACGACGTCGAGCTGGACGACGTACCGGACGGCGGGCGCCTCGGCCGGTGTCTCCTGCGCCTGACCCCGCGCGGCCCGGCCGAGCCCGGCGGGCCGCTCAGCGACGACCTGCTGGCCGACCTGCTGGCGCCGCTCGCGGCGGGCACGATCGCCGTGACCGGGCATCAGCGGGCGCTGCTCGCGGCGGCGGTCGGCGGTCGGGGCGGTCCCGGCCGGTATGTGGAGCAGCTCTTCTGGGACTGGGCGGGGCCGCTGGACCTCGGCCGGTTCATCAGCGCCTGGCAGTCCGTCGCCGAGCGGGAGGCGGTGCTGCGGGCGTCCTTCGACTGGGCCGGCGCCGCCCGCCTGGTGCTCCACGACCGCGCGGTCGTGGAGGTCGTACGCCATGTGCACGCCGACGTCGGCTGGAGCGAACTGCTCCGGCAGGACCGGGCCCGCGGCTTCGAGCTGTACCGGCCGGGTCTGCTGCGCGTCTCCCTGCTCGACGCGGCGCCGGACGCGACCGGCGCCGGGCGGTCGTCCACCCGTCTGCTGGTGACCTATCACCGGGCTCTGCTCGACGAGCGCGGGGCTCGCCTGCTGGTGCGGCAGTTCTACCGTTCCTACCTCGCCGGCGGCGTGCTGCCCGGCGGGGACCGGCGGCCCGACATCCGGGACCACGCCCAGTGGCTGACCCGCCAGGACGCGGCCGTGGCCCGGGAGTTCTGGGCGGCGGCCGCACCGCCCGTCGACGCCGCCGTCAGCCCGGGCCGCCCCGGCGGTCCGGCGCGGCACACCGAGGGGCCCGGCCGGATCCAGCGGCGGCTCAAGGCCCACCGGACCTCCCGGCTGCGCTCCTGGGCCGCGGAGCGGGGCGCGGGGGAGAGCAGCGCCCTGCACGTGGCGTGGGCCCTGTTGCTGTACCGGGCGGCCGGGGCCGACGGGCCGCTGCCGGTGGCCTTCGGCGTGCACATGTCCGGACGGGACATGTCGCTGCGGGCCGCGGCCGACATCCCCGGACTGCTGGGCAACCCGCTGCCGATGACGGTCACCGTGGACCCGGCCGCGCCGCTTGTGGACCTGCTGCTGCAGGTGCGGGACGCGGCGCTCGACCTCACCCCTTATGCCTGGGTCGGCGGGGACCGGATCCGTCAGTGGAGCGGGCGCGCCCCGGGCGCCGGCCTCACCGAGACCACCGTCCGCTTCGACAGCCGTCCCGGACTTCCGGAGAACCTGCGGTCCGAACTGGCGGCGCAGGGCATCCGGGTGGGCGCGCCGCAGAGCGCCGGCGGTGACACGACTCTGCCGGTCACGCTCGTCGCGCACTACGACACCGAGGGCGCCCTCGTGCTGACCGCCCTGTACGACCGGGCCAGGGTCGCCGACACCGACGCCTCGGGCATCCTCTCGCAGTGCCTGCACCTGCTGCGGGGTCTGCCCGAGCACCCGGACGAGGGGTTCACCGTCGGTGACGCCCTGCGGTTGCTGGGCACGTCCGAGGTGCCCCGCGTGACACCGCCCGGACCCGACGGCGCCCGGCTCGCGCTGGCGGTGCTGAGGGCCGGGGAACCCGAGGCGGATGTGGTGTGCCTGGTCACCGTTCCCGGCGTCACGCCGGGCGCGTACGAGACGCTCCTGCGCGAGCACGAGGGGCCGGAGCGCATCGTGTCGCTCAGTGTGACCGGCCGGCAGGTGCCCGCCGATCCCCTTGGGGAACTGGTCGGTGGCGGGCGGCGGTTGACCCTGTGCGGTGTCGGTCCGGCCGGCCGGGTCGCCCATGAGATCGCCCGCCGTACGGCCGAGCGGACGGGTGAGGTTCCGGCCGTGGTCATGACCGGGGTCGGCGGTGCCGTCGAGAGCGCGCAGGCGTTGTCCCGGGCCCTGCGGGCGGTGCGGGCGCGCAGCGCCTGACCGGTGGCGTCGTCGCCCGTCCCTTCCACCGCGCCGAGAGCGCCTCTTGAGCGCCATGGCCGACGGTGGCCGAAAAGAGGAGGCGGCATGGGCGACACGGACCGTGGGCAACCGGCCCTGCGCGTCGAGCGCGGCACGGCGACCGACGAGGAACTGGCCGCGCTGACCGTCGTTCTGCTGGCCCTCGGCAGGGTTACCGACAGCGAACGAACAAAACCTGTCGGTCTGTTTACTGGTGGCGCCGTGGCACGTACGGTCTGTTCGCCTTGGCGTGCCTCCTGCCGTTCTTGGAGTGGGTGTCGGTCCGTAGGGGTGCGTGCGGGGTGCCAAGTTGCCGCGCGATCGGGTGACTTGGCAGGTGGGCGGCCGTCTTTGAGGCGTGCTGCACCGCCGCTCGAAGATTGTTAAAAACAGGACGAGCGGTCTCGTATTGACATACCGTGCGTGCTGTTTTTAAATCGTGGAGTGCCAGCAGTGCATGTGGACTTAGGGGAGACGGCGTGGACATCGACGTACTGGGCGCACTGGACGTGAGGGAGAACGGGGTGTCCATCGCCCCGACGGCGCCGAAGCCACGCCAGGTTCTGGCGCTGCTGGCGCTGAACGCGGACCGGGTGGTGCCGGTCGCCTCACTCATCGAGGAACTGTGGTCGGACCGGCCACCGCGCAGCGCGCGCACCACCTTGCAGACCTATGTGCTGCAACTGCGCGAGCTCATCGCGGCGGCGCTCGCCCGCGGCCCCGGACAGCAGTCCGGCGCCGGGCCCGAACGCCGTACCGCCAAGGACGTGCTGCTCACCCTGCCGGGCGGATACCTGCTCTCCTCCGGCGGCGGCACCAGCGACGTCCGGGAGTTCGAGCGGCTGGCGGGACTGGGCTACCGGGCCATGGACGCCGGTGACTTCGCGGGTGCCTCGCGCACCCTCGCCGCCGCCCTGGACCTGTGGTCGGGATCGGCCTTCGCGGACGTGCAGACCGGGGTGCAGCTCGCCATGGAGGCCAAGCGCCTCGACGAGAGCCGGCTGTGCGCACTCGACCAGCGCATCGAGGCGGACCTGCGGCTCGGCCGGCACCGCGAAGTGCTCGCCGAACTGACGGTGCTGACGAGCCGTTACCGCACGCACGAGAACCTGCACGCCCAGTTCATGATCGCGCTGCACCGCTCGGGGCGGCGGGGCGAGGCGCTCGACGCCTACCTGCAGCTGCGCAACACCCTCGGGCGCGACCTGGGCCTGGAGCCGTCACCGCGGCTGCGCCGGCTCCAGCACTCGATCCTGATGGCCGCGCCCGAGACCGCGCCGGTCCCGGCGGCACCGGCCCGCGCCGCCCGAGCCGCGCAGGACCCGCACGCCGGACCCCTGGCACCGACCCACTGACCCTCCGGCGCGAGGCGCCAGATCCTTGGAGGCAACCACCATGACCAGTGAGCCGACGGCACCTTCCGATGGCCACGGAGACATCCTTGCCGAGCTCACGGCCGTGCTGGCCGGTGTCGTGGACGCCGACCCCGACCGGGTCGACCCCGAACAGCCCTTCCTCGTCCTCGGCCTGGACTCCCTGCTCACCGTCGCGTTCGTCACGGCCATCGCCCAGCGCTTCGGCGTCCGGATCGCCGGCGCGGACCTCTACGAGTACCCCACGCCGGCCCTCCTCGCCCGCCACCTGGCCGCCGTCCGCGGTGGCGCCGACGACGCTCCCGCCGTCCGGGGCCAGGGTGCCTCGGCCGAGGTGCTGCAGGTGCTGCGCCGGCAACTGGCGCGGATCCTGCACTGCGACCCGTGGGAGATCGACGGCGGTGCCGCCTTCGCCGAGCTGGGCATCGACTCCATCCTGGCCGCGGACTTCATCGCCGGAGTCAACCGGGCCTACGGCCTGAACGAACGCCCCGTCACCGTCCACGAGCATCCCAGCCTCGCGGCCATGGCCTCCTACATCGCCTCCCGCACCGGGGGAGCGGTGACCCCAGCGGCGCCGGCCGCCGGCCGCGGCGCCCCGCCCGCGGCGCAGGCGAGGCCGCAGCCGCCGGCCGCCGCGAAGCGGCCCCCGCTCTCCCAGGACGAACTGGTCGCGCTCCTCGACGCGGTGCGCGGCGACCGGATCGGCGTCGACGAGGCCGCCGCACTGCTGGCGGACCGTTCCGCCTGAACGCCAGGCACCACCCGTGGAGCACCGGCAGCTCCCCTCCTGCTCCGGCCCCGGCGGCCCCCCGGCCGCGTCGTCGCGCCGCCCGCAGTGGGACGGCGAACCGATACGGACTGACACGACATCATGACCATCACCGCACCGGAGTCCCTCGGCACCGGGCCCGCACCGCGCAACGACACGGTGCCCCCGGTGAAGCTGTGGCTCTGCCCCAACGACGCCCTCCCGCCCGCCGTCGCCCAGGTCCTGGCAGCGCACTGGCTCGACGAGCGCGAACACAAGACCGCGGCCCGGTTCCTCTTCGAACGCGACCGCCGGCAGTACCTCGTCGCCCACACCCTGGTCCGCCGGGCGCTGGCGCTGGAGGCCGGCCTCGCCGAGGCCGAACTGGTCATCTGGCGTTCCTCGCGCGGCCGGCCCTTCCTGCAGCCGCTGCCCGGCGGCCTGCCCAGAGGCGGCGACCACCTGGACTTCAACCTCTCCCACGCAGGCGGCTACAGCCTGCTGGGCATCGTCCGCAGGCAGCGCATCGGCGTCGACGTCGAGGGCCTCGGGCGGGAGGCGGGGTCCCTGGAGACGATCCTGACCACCTTCACCCCCGAGGAGCAGCGGTGGGCGGCCGGTGTGTCCCCGGGACGGCAGCGGGACCGCCGGGTGCTCAGGCTGTGGACCCTGAAAGAGGCGTACTCCAAGGCCCGTGGACTGGGGCTCGGGCTGCCCTTCGACGAGTTCTCCTTCTCCCTGGCCGACGAGCGGGGGGTGCTCGGCTTCCGGCCGCCCGCCGACGACCAGGCCGGGCGCTGGCGGTTCCTGGAACTGGAGCCGGTGCCCGACGTGCTCGCCGCGGTGGCCGTACCCGCGGACGAACCCTGCGCGCCGCACCTGGAGTTGCACCACGGATTCCCCTGGGACCGGTCCGCACCGCACATCATCGCCCTGCCCGAGCCGGTGGGCGCACCGCACGATTAGGAGAAGAGCGAGTACGCGGCGCGAGATTATCCGTCACCCGGAAATCCCGACCGGAACCAAGAGTTCATTTCCAGAATTGGTACATGTGTTCTTGAGTGGGGAAACGGCCTTGTGCAACACCCCACTTGGAGCGCTGCTAGAGGACCGCTACAGAAAATCGCTTGAGGGGCACGGACACGGCTAGCGTGCCTATCGGCGGAGATTTCTGGCCACCAAGAGGAACTGGACAAGGAACTCGACGAAGTGGGGAGGACACCATGAAGATTCAGGTTCTGGGTCCGTTGAGTGCCGAGGTCAACGGGGGATCAATCGTTCCGACGGCCGGCAAGCCGCGACAGATTCTGTCGTTGCTGGCGCTCTATCCGGGGCGGGTCATGCCCGTTCCCACACTCATGGAGGAACTCTGGGGATCCGAGCCTCCGGTGAGCGCGCTGACGACCCTTCAGACCTACATACTCCAATTGCGCAGACGACTCGGTACGGCCATGGGTCCGGGCGCGCCGACCGGGGCGAAGGACATTCTCGCGACGCGGCACGGCGGATATCTGCTCCAGATCGACAAGAGCTGCGTCGACGTGAACCGCTACGAGGAACTGGCCCGGCAGGGCCAGGCCGCGTTCGAGGCGGGTGACAACGAGGTGTCCGCGGCGCGCTTCGGCGCGGCGCTCGACCTGTGGACCGGTGCGCCGCTGGTCGATGTGAAACTCGGGCCGGTCCTCGACATCGAGGTGATGCGGCTCCAGGAGAGCCGGCTGGTCACCGTGGAGCGGCGCATCGACGCCGATCTGCGGCTCGGCCGCCACTCGGAGCTGATCGCGGAGCTGACCGAGCTGACCGCTCGCCATCCCCACCATGAGGGACTGCACTCCCAGGTCATGGTGGCGCTGTACCGGTCGGGGCGGCAGGCCACCGCGCTGGAGGTCTACCGCAGGCTGCGGATGCGGCTCATCCAGGATCTGGGCGTGGAGCCCTCCCCGCAGTTGCAGCGCATGCACCAGGCCATGCTGGCCGTGGATCCGCAGCTGGACGTGCTGGCGGGGCCGCGCCACACCTCGACGTTCGACCTGTTCGCGGCGTGATGGGCGGCGCCGCCCGCGCGTTGGTGCGTACGGGGGCTCAGGCGGCCGTCTGCAACCGGGTCACCGTCTCCCACAGGACCGCCGGCGTGGCGAAGGTGTCCAGGGAGAGGGCCTCGTCCACGAAGCGGACGGCGTAGGCGCTCTCCAACGAGCCCAGCAGCTCCACCGCGGCCAGCGAGTCCAGGCCCGAGAGCCTGAGGTCGGTGTCGGCCTCCAGCGGTTCGTCGGCGTCGAGGAACGGCAGGTAGTCACGCAGGAGTTCCTCGAACTTCTTGTCCCATGCCATTGCTGACCTCACTCTTGGTCCACCTCCAACTGGGCCAGCCTGGCCAGGCCGCCTACAGGGGTGGTGGAGCCGTGGCGGAAGGCGGAACTCGCTCTCCATCGTCTCTCCAGCGCGGGCGGTCATGATGTCCGGGACAGCCGTACGGGATGACGAACCATGAGGAAGGGCCTCTCGTCATGGTGCCGACGTTGACCGAGCCTCTCAGTGGGGCGCTGCATGAACTCCTCACCGCTCGCAGCCTGCGCGAGCGCAACAGGGAACTCGTCCTCGCGCTGGTCGCGGCAGGCAACCGGGGCGAGGTCAACCAGCTCACCCGTCACTGGGCCGGCCCCGCCGGCACGGGTGGGCGAGCGCTGCCCGACGGGCTGGGGCTGACGGTCGAGAGCGTCCTCGCCGACGGCGACGTCGTCGTGCTGCGGGCGACCGCGCGCGCCGGAGAGGCGGCCTGGTCGCTGGTCGCGGAGCTCCACTTCGACGCCGCGGGGCGGGTCGCGCAGTGCCACGACATGCTCGTACCGGAGACGACGGCGAGCTGACTCGGCCTATTACGCCGTGATGGGCCGAGCTATTACGGCGTAATAAGCGGAGGGGTCCCATCCGGTCTGAGGAGCAGAGGGTCTGAGGGGCCGAGGGGTCGCGGCGGTCAGGCCCGGCGGGCCGCGTTCGGTGCGTTCAGGGTGGATGAATGCAGGTCGGGGACGGTTCGGGGGTCACTGGAGAAAACGGACGGCCGGGACGTGGCGGAGCTAGCGTGGAGAGGCCGAGTGTGAGGGGACGGTCATGGGAGAGCGCCACATCGGCCGGCACGTACCGCCGGAGTCGGAGTCGGAACTGGGTGCGCCGGGTGCGCACCCGGTGACGTCCCCTGCCGCCCGGGTCCGCCGCGCTGTGCGCTCTGCCCCGCCCGCCGGGGCGCGCCGGCCGATCCGCTGAACCGAGGGAGCAGACGTTCGTTCCGTACGGGGGTGTCCAGGAGGGGGAGGCGATGAACGATGACCGGCCTGCCGGTGTATGCGCGGTGATCGACCCCGAGCGGGGCGCCCACGGCACCATGGAACTGCACGGGCCGCTCGACACCGCCTGCTTCCACCGGGCCCTGCACCGCATCGCGGAGATCCGTCCGGGCGCCCGGCACCCGGGACCCCGGCTGCTGCGCCACGCCGCCGACCTGCACACCGTCGAACTTCCCGGCGGCGACGGCGCATCGGCGCCCTACCCGGCCGGCCTGCTCGCCGACCTGCTCACCGCCGCCCCCGACCCCGACGCCCACGGCCGGACCAGTGCCAAGGCCGCCACGGGGCCGGCCGCCCGGCCCTGCGGGACGCTGCCGCGCACCCAGCCGGTCACACCCCTGCAGCAGCAGCGGCTCACCGAGGCCCTGGCCTGGCCCGACCACCAGGTCGAGCAGGTCGTCTGGCGCTGGTACGGCCCCCTCGACACCGCACGCTTCGAGGCGGCCTGGCAGGCCGTCTGCGAGCGCGAGAGCGTGCTGCGGACCGCCTTCGTATGGGACCCGAGGCCGCGCGCCGTCGTCTTCGACCACGGCTCCACGGACGTCGCCCGCCACCCGCACGGCACGGTGATCCGGCGCGCGGCGCTGCTGGCCCGCGAGCGTGCCCGCGCCTTCGACCTGCGACGCCCCGGAGCGGTGCGGGTGGCGCTGCTGGACAGCGGCCCTGCGGACGCGGCGGCGCCCTTCACCGACGTACTCGTCACCTATCACCGTGCCATGCTGGACAGTTGGAGCGTCCGCCTGCTCATGCGCGAGTGCTGCCGCGCCTACCTCTCCGACGGGGTGCTGCCCGGTGGCGAACGCCGGCCCGACCTGGGCGACCTGGCCCGCTGGCTCGGCACCCAGGACCCCGGCCCGGCCGACGACTTCTGGCGCGGGTCGGCCCGCCGGCCGACCGCGCCCGCCGTGCCCCGGCCCGGTCCCGTCGGCAGCGGAGGCACCGGTGTGCTGCGCGCTGCCCTGTCCCCGGTCCGCAGCGCACACCTGGCCCACTGGGCGGCGCGCTGGGGCGTCGCGGAGAGCAGCGTGCTCCAAGCGGTGTGGGCGATGCTCCTCTACCGTGCCTCCGATGCCGCGCCCGGTCCCGCAACCGTCGGCTTCGGCCTGGACTTTCCCGGGCGGGGACTGCTCTTGGAGGGCATCGAGGGCGTCCCCGGCCCGTTCGAGAACGCGCTGCCCCTCACGGTCACCGTCGACCCGGCGCTGGGCCTGCCCGAACTGCTGCGCGAACTCCGTGACCTGGTGCTGGACATGGCCGCGTACGAATGGGCCGCGGCCGCGGGACCGGCCCCCGGCGGGTACGACCGGGCGCGCGCCGGCGGCCTGCTCGCCTTCGACTGCGGCCCGCGCCCCGAAGCCGCCTACGGCCAGGAACTCGCCGCGCACGGGATACGCCTGGAGGAACAGGAGGCCGCCGGGGCCCCCGCCGGGTACGCCCTGCGGCTGCGCGCCGGTCACGACGCCCACCGCCGTCTCGTGCTCACCTGCGCGTACGACCGTGACCTCGTCGACCCAGGCACCGCCCGCACGCTCCTCGCGCACACCGCGCGGCTGCTGCGCCTGCTGCCCGTCGCGGTCACCACGGGCACCACCGTCGGGGACGTGCTGGAATGGCTGCCGGACGCGGTCACGCCCCGGGTGCCGGACGGTCCCGTCGCCGGGGACGTGGCGCCGCTCGTGCCGCTGCGCGGTGCGGCGGCGCCCGCGGCGGCGGCCGTGTGCCTGCTCGACGTGCCGGGCGCGCCGCCGACGGGGCACTGGGAGCTGGTGCGGCACTACCAGGGGCCGGAGGAACTGACCGCCCTCCGGCTCACCGCCGGCGAGCAGGCCGCCCAGGCCGGGGCCCTCGGCGCGCTGGCCCGCTCGCACGGCCGGCTGGTCCTCGGCGGGTACTCCGGCACCGGTGCCGTCGCCTGCGAACTGGCGCGGCAGGTCACCGGGACCGGGGCGCGCCCGCCCCTGGTCGTGGTCGGCGGCGCCTGCGACGATCCTCAGGGGCCGCGGAGTCTGGCGAACGCCCTGCAGAGGGCGAGCGCGTCCGCGGCCCGGCACTGAAGCGCCCCGCCCGTGTGATCCGGCCGCGCCTGCGTGCTTCAGGTGCCTCTTTGCCTCAGGTGCCTTCTTGCCCGGCACGGACGTCGGGCAAGATCATTTCTAGGGCCAGTTGATCTCGTCGTCGGACGACCTGCCGCGTAGCGCTTCCGGGTGGTCGGAGCGGCCCCGGTGGGCAGGAACCGAGTGCTTCATGGACGACTCCCGTGGACGCGAACGACGACAGCTCCCGTGATCGAGGACGTGCCGGTGCGCAGGTCCCGGCACCGGCGCTTGAGATCCTCCTCGTATTCGCTCAAGGACCACTCGAGGAACGCAAGAGAGTTCCGTGAGGTTCGCACGAGGTCCAGGGCACGGCATCTGGCAAAATATTGCCCGGCACTTGCCTGGCCCCCTACGCTCGTGGCGGCTTTCGGAGGCGTGGCGGTGGCTCGCCCACCCCGCCCCGCAGCCACCCCCCCAGCCGTCCGTCCCAGGGAATGGTCACATGCCGCAGCAGCCCGCGTTCGGCCGTCGTCTCCGCAAACTGCGACAGGCCCGGGGGCTGTCCCAGACCGCGCTGGCCGGTGACGGCATGTCCACGGGATACCTCTCCCGCCTGGAGTCCGGCGCACGCCAGCCCACCGAGCGGGCCGTCGCCTACCTCGCCGAACGGCTCGGCCTGGAACCGGCGGACTTCGAGGAGCCCGCCGGCGGATCGCTCGCCCACGCGCTGTCGCTGGTCGCCTCCACCGGCTCGGCGGCGGCGATGGACACGCTCCGCGAGGCCCTGGCGGCCGAAGGACACGAGGCGCCGGTGCTGCGCTGGCAGGCGCTGTGGCAACTGGCCGGGCAACGCAGGCTCCAGGGCGACCACGACGGCGAGCGGGACGACCTGGAGGAGCTGGTACGGCTCGGCGACGCGGTCGGGCTGGTCGCGCTGCGGGTGCGCGGGCTGACCCGGCTCGCCCGCTGTCTGCGCTCGTTGGGCGACATCACCCCCGCCCTCGACGCCGCGATGACGGCCCACCACCTCGCCCGCGAGGACGACCTGGACGTCGAGGACCGCGCCGCGGTGCTGCTGGCCCTGGTCTCGGTGGAGGCCGAGGCGGGCCGGACGCCGGAGGCACGGGCCCACACCGACGAGTTGGTCGAGCTGGTCGCGGGCCGGTCGGACGCGTTGTGGGCGGAGGCCATGTGGACTGCCGCGGCGGTGCGCCTGCGGCAGGGCGACCACGCCGCCGCGGAGGCCCACCTGGAGGAGGCGCTGGAGAAGTTCGACAGCGGCGAGGACCTCGTGCTGTGGTTGCGGCTGCGGCTCGCGGCCGCCGAGCTCCATCTGCAGAAGCTGCCGCCGGACCCCGACGCGGCCGAACGGTGCGTCACGGCCGCCGAACCCGCGCTCGCCTTCGTCGGCACCCCGGGCCTGCGCCAGCAACTGACCGCGATCAAGGCCGACCTCGCCTTCCTCACCGCCCGGTACGACGACGCCCGCGTCCTGCTCGGCGAACTCGCCGAGGCGGAGCCCAGGATGACCTACCGGACCCGGGTGCGGCTGGACATCCTCCGCAACCAGCTGCTCATCCGCTCCGGCGACGACAGCGGCGTCCAGGGGCTGCGGGCCCTCGCCGAGCAGGCACAGGCCGACGCCAACATCGGCCTCGCCGCGGAGGTCTGGCGCATCCTCGCCGAGTCCCTTGCCGAGTCCGCCGTGGGGCGCGGTTCCGCGGCGTCCGGGGTGTGACGCCGGCGTGGGCCGTTGGCTGGGTGTGGGCCACTCGCCGGGTGCGGTGGTGGCTCGTCGGGTGTGGTCCGTCGCGGCGGCCGTCGGCCCGGTGTGCGGTCACCCGGGTACCGGCTCCGTCGCCGGTGACGGGGGCGGTGTCGGGACCGCGGTCAGGGACCTCACCTGGCGGCTGCACAGGGCACCCGCCGTCACCAGGGCCACCAGCGCCGCACCGGCCAGGAGCGTGGTGTGGATGCCGAGGTGTCCCGCCAGGGGGCCCGCGGCCATCTCGCCCATGGGCAGGGCCACGAAGGAGCCGAGTGCGTCGTAGGCGTAGACGCGGGCGAGCCGGTCGGCGGGGATGTTCTCCTGGAGGGAGACGTCCCAGGCCACCCCGAACTGTTCCAGGGCCAGCCCGTTGACGAACATCGCGACCGTCAACAGCAGGGCGCCCGGTGCCTTGGCCAGGACCACCAGCGGGACCGCCTCGACCGCCACCAGAGCCACACCGAGCAGCAGACCGCGCCGGACCCGGAGGCGGGCCGCGAGGATTCCGCCGGCCACCGCGCCCGCCATCTGCGCGGCCAGCACCGTGCCCCACGCCCCGCGGCCGAAGGTGTCGTCGGCGACGACCGGCCCCAGCACCTGCACGCCGCCCGCGACCACCGCGTTGACCACCATGAACTGCAGAACCACGATCCACACCCACGACCGCGAGGTGAACTCCCGCCAGCCTTCGCGCAGTTCGTGCAGAGGGCGCGTCGGACCGGCGGCGCCGGCCCCCTTCGCGGGCGTGGTGTGCACGCCGAGGAAGCACACGGCCGCGCCGCAGAACGCCACCGCGTTGCCCGCGAGCCCCCAGCCGGGTCCGAGCACGGCGGCCACCACTCCGGCCAGCGAGGAACCGGCGATCGCGCCGAGGTTGGTGCCCATGCGCATCACGGCGTTGGCCGGCCGGATCAGCTCGGCGGGCACCGTCTGCGGGGTGAGCGCGGCGGATGCGGGCAGGGAGAGCGCGGCGAGCGCCCCGTTGAGGGCGCTGAGCAGCACCAGCAGCGGGATCGACGCGGCGTGCGCCAGCACGCTCGCGGCGATCGCGGCCTGGACCCCGGCCGCGGCCAGCGCCGAGCCCTGCAGCACCAGCGTGCGCCGCACCCGGTCGGCGACCACCCCGCCGACCAGCAGCAGCGCCACGTTGGCCAGCGAGCGCGCGCCGACCACCAGCCCCAGATCCGTCGTCGAGCCGGTCGTGTCCAGGACGGCGAAGGCGAGGGCCACCGGCGCCATGGCGTTGGCGAAGTACACCAGGAGCCGGCCGGCCGCCAGCCGCCGGAAGGCCCGGTGCGCCAGTGGCGCCCACGAGCTGCCCCGGGCCGGGTCCCCGGCCGCCGTCTGCGTCATCGTCGTCCTTCCTCCGGATGCAGCGTGAAGTGCACCCGCGACACGGAGATGCCGAGATCCTGTACGGCGTACGGGCAGAAGTAGTACGCCTGCGGGGTGGCCGCACCGGACGGCGTGATGGTGAACTCGGCCCGCACCCGCTCACCGGCCCGGTCCGCCTGCACCCGGCGCAGCACCGGACCGACCTTCGCGTCGAGGTACACCGGCAGCACGATGCCCAGGTTCACCGTCCCGGCGCGCCGTGCCACGGCCTCGACCACCACGTGGAGGGTACCGCCGGCCGCCACGTCCTCCGCCGCCTTCACGGTCAACTCGGCCGAATCCGCGAGGGTGTTGGCGACATCACCGCAGCGCGCGCAGACCACCTGGACGGTGTCGGTGACCACCGGCACCCGGCCGCGCCGACGGTAGGCGACGAGCGGGCGGCCGCAGGCGCACGGAGTGTCCAGGGCCACGGGCGCCTCGGCCACGCTGCGTTCGCCGAAGTAGGTGGGGAACTGCAGGACCGGATCGTCGTGGTGCTTGGCGAAGCGGTGGGCGAGAGCCAGGTCGAGGGAGAGGGCCTCCTTGGCGACGGCGGCGAGTGCCTCCTCGGCCTCCGGGGTCTTCACCACCGTACGCACCACGTTGTGCAGCAGCCTGTCCGACAGCGCCCGCAGCCGGGGCCGCAGCGGGTACTCCGCGCCGAGCAGACCGCTGTCCAGCAGGCCGGACAGCCGGGCCCCGAGGGTGTGCAGCGGCAGCGGCTCCCGCGCCGGCTCCGGCGTTCCCTCCGTGCCCGGTGCCATCTGCGCGCCCGAGGACCGCAGGCCCGCCTGGACGAACGCCGGGTACGGATTGATGTCCCGCAGCCGGTCGTTGACGGCTTCCACGGTGCCGGCCGAGAGCCAGGCCAGGTTCTCCGGACGCTGCCCGTCGCAGGCGGTGAGGGTGGCCACCACCGTCTGCGCCGGGCCGTCCAGGGCGTTCAGCAGGATCAGGTACTTCGGGTCGTACATGGCGTGTCCGGCGAGCGCGCCGCTGAAGCAGTTGGCCAGCACCAGTTCGGCCGCCCGGATCGCGCGGGCCGGGATCAGCTTGTCCATGGGCTTGGTGCAGCCGAGTCCGTAGGCGCACTTGGGGCCCGGAGCACCGAGCCGGGCCGCGACCGGGCTCGCCCCGCACAGGGTGAACAGGCCCAGGTTCAGCTGGTCGTCCTTGCCGTTGCCGTGGAACAGCACCCGGCGCCACACCCGGCCCAGCGCCAGTTCCTTCACGTCCACGCGGTGCACGTCCTCGGCGCCGCACCACACGTCCGCCCCCGGCACCGGTGCCGCCGCGTCCAGCTCGGAGACGACGCCCACCGCGGCGCCCGCCGTGACCTGGGCGTACTGCTTGGCCACCACCCAGCTCAGGCTGGGCACATCCCGGCCGGTCAGCAGGTACAGCGGCCGGCCCGCCGCGTGGGCGGCCTCGACGACCGGCTGCAGCTCGTCGCCGGGCAGCTGCCCGTAGACGCCGGCGAGCAGCACCGAGCCCTGCTCGGGCAGCCGGGACGGGTCCGGGACCCAGCGGCGGGCCAGCGGCTTAAGGAGCGTGCGCAGGGCGGCGGGCACCTGGTCGGCGCCGAACAGCACACCGGTGTCGGCGGGTTCGGGGCTGCGCCGGCCGCCGTAGACCTGCTCGGCCAGTGCGATCCCGTCGAGCAGGTCGGCGCGGTCGCCGGTCCACACCGGCAGCGGCCCGCTGCCGGCCGCGCCCGCGGCCACGGCCGCCGTGTAGGCGTCGAGTGCGCTGTGCGGGGCGAACAGCGATCCGGGTGCCACGGGGGCGCTCACGACGCGTCCACCTTCAGCTCGAAGTGGCGCAGCACGGCGTGCATCCGCTCCTCCACCTCGTCCGCGGTGGCACCCTCGACGTGCACATAGCCGGTGGAGGCGTGCGAGGCGCGTGGCGGGTCGAGGACGTCGCCCGGCGCTGCGGTCAGCCGGGCGCCGATCACGCCGGGCAGCCGGAGCAGTTCCTCCTCGGAGGTGATGTGGACGACGCGGCCGGGCGCGGTGGGCAGCAGCAGGTCGCCGACGGCACGGTCGAGGGTGTACCGGGGCCGCGGCACCCGGCCGACGTAGGTGTCGAGGATGACGTGCAGGAAGTCGAACCCGTAGGCGAGGCCGTGGTTCATCGGCACCTCGCAGCCGCTGAGCCGGGCCGCGACCTCGCTCATCACGAACTCGCCGTCGTCGGTGAGGAAGAACTCGCCGTGCAGATAGCCGTAGGGGATGCCGAGGCCGTCGGTGAGCCGCTGCGCCAGCGCGCGGGCGTCGACCGGGATCTCCTCGCCGGGCGCGTACGTGATGTTGGCGTTGATCTTGCCGTCCAGGACCTGAAGGATCGGCACCGGGTTCTTCGACAGGTAGGCGTCCACGACCACCCCGCGGGCGACGACCGCGCACAGCTGGAACTCCCGGCCCCGGATGTACTCCTCGGCCATCCAGTCGAGGCCCGGGTCGAGCGGCGGGACGCCGGCGAGGTCCTTGGGAGAGTCCAGGCGGTAGGTGCCGATGCAGGAGTCGGAGTCGACGGGCTTGAGGATCACCGGCCAGCCGTGTTCGTCGCCGAACGCGACGACGTCCTCCAGGGCGTGCACGGGGCGGTAGGCGGCGTGCGGGATGCCGATCTCGGCGTACCGGTCCTTCATCGTCATCTTGTTGCGGACCCAGCCCACCTGTTCCTCGCTCAGGTGCGGCAGGCCGACCAGGGCGGCGAAGCGCTGGGCGGTGGCCTGCAGCGCCTCGTTGGGGTTGCAGAAGTGGGTGGGCCGGGGCAGGCCCCTGGTGCCCTTCATCCAGCGCAGGTAGCGGGCCGCCTCGTCCTCAAGGGGCGCGGAGGTGTCCAGGGTGAACGTCGGCACGTGCGCGGTGCGGGCGATGTAGTCCTCGGTCAGCTGGACGGTGTCGAAGCGCAGCAGGACGACGTCGACGTCCTCACGGGCGAGGACGTGGTCGGTGAAGGTGGCCCGGCGGCTCTCGACGAGCAGGACGGCGGGGCGGGCGGTGGGGGTGCCGGTGGCGTGCATGGTCGTCTCCAGGTCTGGTGGGGCGCGCGGGGGTTCAGCCGATGACCCGGGTGGATCCGTCGATCCGGCCGGGGCGGGTGCGGCGCAGGTCACGGACGAGGTTGACCCGCTTCAGCCAGCGGTCGCCGCCGTCGAACCCGGCGCGGAAGGAGCGCCGGCCGTGCACCACGTTGCGGTTGTCGACGAAGCAGATCCCGCCGGTGGGAACGACCACGTCGGTGAGGTTGGCGTCGAGATGGGCGACGATGTGGGCGAAGGCCTCGGCGGCCTCCGGATCGCCGTCCTGGGCGCGGAAGAAGTCCCGGTCGATGCGGAGCACCGGCTGGTCCGGATGGCCCTCCAGGACGGGCACCGGCTCCGGTACGAAGGCTCCCTCGGCGAACTCGTGCGCGGAGTCCGGAAGGGCCACGAAACGCGGCTGGGACAGCACCGCGCGGATCCGGGCGGGCAGCCGGTGCACGTCGACATGGGCGACGGTCGTCGGCACCCGGCTGTCGTTGCGCAGCGCGAACAGACCCACCCAGTCCGCCCGGTACGGCGAGAAGGCGTCCTCGGTGTGCCAGGCCAGCTCCAGCTCGCTGGAGGCGGAGACCAGGCTCTTCTCGAAGCCCTTGCTCGGCAGGATGTCGGTGACCAGCCGGCCGTCCTGCTGGGTGGCCCAGCCGGTGACGTCGCCCAGGAGCGCCGCGTACAGCACCAGCAGGAAGCCGTGGACCTGGCTCTCGTCGGTGTTCGCCTCCCTCCAGTGGCTCGGGGTGGTGCCGAGCGCCGCCTGGTCGACGAGGTTGCCGCGGATGAGCGTGACATGGGTGGTCTCGTCGCGCCGCGCCGAGTTCAGGTGGCGGCGCACGGTCAGCGGCAGTTCGTGCGCGAGGACCGGCGCCTCGTCCAGGAACCGCGGGTCGTCCGCCGCCTTGTACGACTCCAGGCAGGCCGCGGCCAGCGCGTGCGCGGCGCGGGCCTCGCGCGGGGTGAGGTCGAGGACGTGGTGGCGGTCGTGGGTGGCGGTCATGGGATCCTCCGGAAAAGAGCGCGTCTTCGGTGGCGGTGGGGGTGCTCTCGGGAACGGTTCGCAGGTCCGGCCGCCGGGCTAGAACGGGTCGCCGAGGTGGTCGTTGATGTGGTCCAGGCACAGCTCGTACAGGTCCTCGGCGTGGGTCTCGTGCCAGCCCTCGGGGACGGCGGCCGTCGCGGGCCACACCGCGCGGTGGCCGGTCGGGTCGGCCAGCACCACGAAGGTGGCGAACTCGTCGGCGAACGGGTCGTCGTGGGCCGGGCCGTCCAGCACGTGCAGATTGCCGTCCTCGTCCAGGCGGGCGGCGCGGCCGGTGCGCCACATACGGGCGGTGCCGCCGTCCGGGCCGCCGAACGGGTCCGGCAGGAACCGCTCGCCGCTGGCACCGGGCGACCCGGCGTAGCCCCGGGCCACGCCGACGCCCGCGATGTACAGCGATCCGGTCTCGCCCGGGCCCACCGGGCGCAGCAGCGAGTCCAGGAGGTAGGCCCGGTAGCCGGGGGCGGGCCGGGCCGGGGCGCCGGGCACCCGCTCGACGACGAGCCTGCCCTCGGCCCAGCCGCCGCTCACGGTCAGCTCGGCGCCCTCGGTCCGGGCGAGCGACACCAGCGCGCACAGCACGTCGTCGGCGCCGCCCAGCACCACCCGGGCCCCCTGCCGGCGCAGCCAGCCCAGCACCTCGTGCGGCACGTCCTGGGTGAGCGAGGCGTCCGGGACGTGCACGCGGGCGCCGCAGGCCAGCGCGCTCAGCAGCCCGATCGCCGCGTCCCCGTCCGGGTAGCCGTGCACCAGCCAGGCGGCGTCGGCCGGTGCGGCCAGGGTCGCCGCGGTGACGGCCTGGCTGCCCACCGCCACGGTGCCGTCCTCGCCGGGCAGCAGCAGGAGCGGGTCGCCGCTGCGCAGCGGCCGGGTCCGGTCGGCCTCCGTCACCGGCCAGTGCCCGGCCGGCGGCAGCCGGTCGGCGGCGTCCTCGCGGACCAGACGGGCCGCGCCGGGCACGGCGGGCAGCAGCAGGTCCGCGGTCTCGTCGAGCAGCAGCACCGCGGGGCGCAGCGACTCGGCGAGGTCCAGCGACGGGTCGACCGGCAGCAGCGCGGCTCCGGTCTTCGCCACGGCGATCGCGGCCACCGCGAAGGAGGCCGGCGAGGACAGGGCGGTGAGCACACAGGTGCCGGGACCGGCCTGGTGCTCGATGAGAGCGTGCGCCAACAGGTCGGAGCGGGCGTCGAGTTCGGCGTAGTCGAGGCCGGTCAGTGCGAGCGCCTCGGGGGCCCGCGCCACCTGCGCCGCGAACAGCGAGGCCATGTCCTGCTCCGCGAGCGGCACGTCCGCACCCGCCCACACCCCGCTCCCGGCGGCCGGGCCGGGCAGCAGCCGCATCCGGCTGAGCGGGGTCGCGGGCGCCTCCAGGGCGGCCTGAAGTACGGCGGTGAGCTGGCCGGTGAGGGAGGCGGCGGCGCTCTCGCCGACCGTCTCGTGGCGGAAGGCGGCGGTGACGGTGATGCCGGCCGGGGCGCCGGCGGGGTTGTGCCGTTCCGTCAGCGTCAGCCCCAGGTCCGTGGCCGGGACCGGAGGGGTGCAGTGTTCGGCCTGCACGGACAGTCCGGCCGCCTCGAACCGGCCCGCGCACTCCTGGAGCACGGTCAGCGCGATCCCGCCGGGCAGTGCCGCCAGTGCCGCCTCGCCGTCCCGGTAGGCGGCCAGGTCCCGTTCGCGGACCCGGCGCAGCAGTTCGGTGAAGGCCGGGTCGCCGGAGGTGTCCACCGTCAGGGCCAGGACCCGCCCGTAGGGGCCGACGGCCCGGCGCAGTGCGGCGGTGTCCCGGGCCGGGACGGGGGCGGCCACGGTGACCTGCTCGCTCGCGCCGAGCCGGTTCAGCAGGGTGGCGAGCGCGGCGTGCACCACCATGAACAGGGTGGCGCCGTGCTCGGCGGCCAACCGGGTGAGCCGCGCGTGCAGTTCGGCGTCCAGCTCGGTCTCCAGGGTGCCGTAGGAGGCGTCGCCGGCCTGCGGCGCGCTGCCGGGAAGCGGGGTGGGCGGCAGGTCGCCGAAGACGGCGAGGGGGGCCGCGTCCAGTGCGGCGGGGGAGTGGTGCGGGGTGTCCCCGGTCGCCCGTGCCCCGTAGGCCTGGGCGAGTTCGGCGGTCAGCGGCAGGTGGGACCACAGGTCGACCGAGTCGGCGGGCAGGGCCACCTCCAGCAGGTGGTCGTCGGCGGCCAGGGCGCGCAGCCGGGTGCCGGCCACGCCGAGCCGGGAGTTGCGCAGCGACGGATGGCGCCGGCCGAGGTCCTCCAGGGCCGCTTCCAGGGCGCGGGTGTCGAGCGCGCCGCGCAGCCGCACCGAGAACTCCGAGCTGTCGCCGGCGGTGGCGCCCGGCCCGGTCACCGCGGCGGGGGCGTCGCCGACGAGCGCGGCGAACGCGGCCGGGGTCGGCGCGTCGTACAGCGCCCGGCTGCCCGGGTCGGCGCCCAGGGTCTCGCGGGCCCGGGACAGCAGCCGGGCCGCTGCCAGCGAGTGGCCGCCGATCTGGAAGAAGTCGGACTCGGCGTGCACCTTGTGCCGCGGCAGGCCCACCACCTCGGCGAACAGGTCACGGACGATCTCCTGGATCGGCGTGCCGGGCTGGGTGCCGGGGCCGTCGGCGGTGACGGCGGGCGCTGGCAGGGCCTTGCGGTCCACCTTGCCGTTGGCGTTCAGCGGCAGGGCGTCAAGGGTCATCAGCGCGGACGGGATCATGTAGTCCGGCAGCCGCTCCTGCAGGTGGGTGCGCAGGACGACGTCCAGGTCGAGGGTGTGGTCGAAGGCGGTCGGGGTGTTGGCGCAGCTCTCGGCGTCGGAGACGGCTGCCGCGTACACGCCGGTCAGCCGGCCCGCGGGGACCTGCTCGGGGTCGAGGAGGACGATGTCGAGGAGGTCCGGGCTCTCGCCCCAGGTGGGCAGGGCCCGGTAGCCCAGGCGCTCGGCGGTCTCGCACAGGGTCTCCGGGTCGGGGGCGGGGGCGTCCTGCGGTGCGAGGTCGATGCTCTCGCGGGGGTCGAAGAGGGACTGCATGGCCGCGTACTCGTCGTGCAGGCGGCGGTTGGGCACCCCGGCCAGGCGCAGCACGGCGGGGCGTTCCGTCGTCAGGTGGTGTTCGACGTCGGCGGTGGCGGCGACGTCCCGGCCCCAGCGGAGGGCGGGCGCGGTGGTGAGGTCGGCGACCGGTGCGGCCGTGGAGAGCACCGCCTCGTAGCGGTAGCGGGTCAGTTCGTTGTGGTGCCGGCCCCGCTTGGCGCGTACGTCGACCGCGCGCACGGCGGGCAGGTCCCGGGCGAGTGCGTCGAACAGGGCGGGGGAGAGCAGCAGTTCGGTCTCCGTGGCGACCTGCTGGTCGATGGCGCGGCGCAGCGCCTCCCTCTCGCCCCGGGCGGCGCCCGGCCGGGCCAGCGCGATGCCGGTCTGGAAGCAGCGGGCGAGGTCGAGGTTGCGCAGGTCGCCGAGGAGCAGCGAGCCGCCCGGGGCGAGCAGGGGCAGGGCCCGCTCGACGACGGTGCGCAGGTAGTCCAGGCTCGGGAAGTACTGGATCACCGAGTTGACGATGATCGCATCGAAGTGACCGGCGGGCAGTCCGCCGGTGTCCTCGGCGCCCCGGCAGCCCAGCCGGACCTTCTCCTTGAGGACCGGGTCGGCCTCCACCTGCGCGGTGAGCGCGGCGACGACGGCGGGGGAGAAGTCGGTGGCCCAGTACTCGTGGACCTCCTCGTCGCGGGCGAGGTGGGCCATCAGCAGGCCGGTGCCGACGCCGATCTCCAGGATCCGGCGGCGCGGCAGCTCGCGGATCCGGTCGAGGGTGGCGTCCTGCCACTCCCGCATGTGCTCCAGCGGGATCGGCAGGGCGTCGTAACTGCTGTTCCAGCCGGTGAAGTTGTCGCCCAGCCCGGCGGCGCCGGCGTCGTCGTAGAGCGCCTCGTAGATCTCCTTCCACTCGGTGATCTGCGCGTCCTGGTCGGCGGCCGCCGCGGCCGGGGCGGCCGGTACCACGTGGGCCACCAGGCGTTTGTCGCCGTCCTCGGTCTCGTACAGGGACACCGCGGCGGCGGACACGGCCGGGTGGGCGGTCAGCACCGACTCGATCTCACCGAGTTCGATGCGGAAACCGCGCAGCTTGATCTGGTTGTCCACCCGGCCGACGAACTCCAGCGTGCCGTCCTCGCCGAGGCGCACCAGGTCACCCGTGCGGTACAGGGGGCCGTCGGTGCCGGTGAAGCGGTCCTCGACGAACCGCTGCGCGGTCAGCTCCGGCCGGTGCAGGTAGCCGGCGGCCACGCCGGGCCCGCCGAGCAGGAGTTCACCGGTGCCGCCCGGGGCGACGGGGGTGTCGTCGGCGTCCACGACCACGGCCGTGGTGGCGCCGATCGGCCGGCCGATCGGGATCGTACGGTCGCCCTCGGCGGGTTCGGTGACCTGGTGCCAGGTGGCGAACGTCGTCGTCTCGGTCGGCCCGTACACGTGCAGCAGCCGCTCGGGCGCGCCGGCGGCGAAGACCTCGCGCACCCGGCGCGGGTCGCAGGCCTCGCCGCCGAACAGGACGGTGCCGAGCGGGGCGAAGGCGGCCGGGCGCTCCCGGGCGATCAGGTTGAACAGGGCGGTCGTCAGGAAGATCACGGTGATGTCGTGGTCGCGGACCGCGTCCTGGAAGCGGCCCGGGTCGGTGACGGTGTCCTTGCCCAGGCCGACCAGCCGGGCGCCCGCGGTGAGCGTCGTCCACACCTCGAAGGTGACCGCGTCGAAGGCCGGGTTGGCGGCCTGGGCCACCACGTCGGCGGGGGTCAGCCGCAGGTAGTCGGTGGAGCGTACGAAGTCCAGCACCGCGCGGTGCGGTACGACGACGCCCTTGGGCGTGCCGGTGGTGCCGGAGGTGTAGCAGACGTAGACCGCGTCGTCCGGGCCCGCCGTCTGCTCGGGCAGGGCGTCGGGGCGCCCGGCGATCTCCGGGGCCTCGGCGTCCAGCGCGACGACCACCGTGTCCAGGTCCGCGTAGTCCGCGGCGTCCGCGCCCTCGGTGAGCACCGCGGCGGCCGCGCTGTCGCGCACGATCAGCCGGCGCCGTTCGGCCGGGTTGGCGGGGTCGACCGGGACGTAGGCGGCGCCGGCCCGGACGATCCCGAGGAATGCGGTCACCATCTCCGGGCCCGGTCGCAGGGAGGTCACCACCCGGTCGCCGCGGCCGATGCCGCGGGCCCGCAGATGGGCGGCCAGGCGGTTGGCCGCACGGCTCAGCTCCCGGTAGGTGAGGCGCGCCCCGCGGCCGTCGGCGTGCTCGGGGTAGTGGACCGCGATCGCGTGGGGACGCGCCTGGGCCTGCTGCTCGATGAGGCCAGAGACCGACACGACGGACATCAGCACCCGCTCCTTACGACAGCGCCTTCCGGCATGGCAAAACCTTGCCTGAATGTTGGCAACGGCTGCCTGAGGTGCCGTCTCGCCATGGTCGAGCGGTGCTGGAATCGCAGGTGGTGGGGGTGGAAACTTGACAGTTCGAGAGGCAGCGTGTTGCCAAGTACCGCCGCGGGGCGGGCTCGTCCTGCATGCGAAAGCGGCTGTGCCGCGGAGGGAGGGTCCTCCGCGGCACAGCCGCTTCAGGGGGCTTCAGGGGGCGTCAGGGGGGAGGGACGGCGGCCGGGGCCGCCCGGCGGTCAGCCGCGCACGGGCGCCTCGGCGGCGGCCGCGACCGCCGGACGGTCGGACACGGCCCACAGCTCGTCCCGCAGGCCCACCGCGCCCATCTGCCGCGCCAGGCCCCAGGCGGCCCGCAGCGCGGCGGCTCCCTGTGCGGGGACGTCGTCGCCGTGCAGGGCGCGCCCGAGGTCGGCCAGCGCCCGGGCCGCCTCCAACCGGTCGCCCGAGCGCCGCAGTTCGTCGACGGCCTCGCGCAGCAGGGCCGTGCGCCGGCCGGGCGAACCCGTCGCGGCCAGCAGGCGCAGGCAGACACCCCGTACCCGGGGGAGCGCCGCGTCCGGCACGGCGAGCTGTTCCTCCGCCAGCGCCCGGGCCCGCCCGAGCCGGCCCATCCGCACGAGCGCCTGCGCGGCGTCCGTGCGCCACGGCAGCAACGCCGGCCGGTCCGCCCGCCACGACCGCACCACACGGCCCGCCGCGAGGAAGTCGGCGAGCGCGGTGTGCGGCAGCCCCTGGTACAACCGGTGCAGCCCACGGGCGCGCAGGTACTGCACGCCGTACAGGCTCGTCAGCATCTGACGGGTCACCGGGAACTGGACGTGCCGGGCCGCCTCGTCGTGGCGGCCGAGGGCGCCGCAGGCCTGGACGAGCACGGCGGCCGGACCGTAACGGAACGTTCCGCCTTCGCAGGCGGGCAGCGCGTCGAGCGCCGCCGTCGCGTGCCGACGGGCGCCGTCCGCCTCGCCGGTCCGCCACAGCGCCTCGGCGTGCAGCGCCGCGCAGACCGCACGCCAGCCGGGCGCGCCGCTCGCCTCCGCCTGCGCCAGCAGCCCTCTGCTCGGGGACACCGCGCGCTCGGGCCGGTCCGAGTACAGCAGCGTTCGCACGGCGTTGACGAGCGGGGCGAAGGCGGCGTCCGTCAGCGGCACCGTCCGCAGCAGCCTCTCGCAGCCGTCGACCGGGGCGTCGAGCAGGGTGCCGACCGCCGAGCGGTCCTCGGCACCCGAATCCTCCGTCCGCAGCAGCGCGTCGGCCTCGGCGATCCGGCCCTGCGCGAGCAGCAGCGCGGCGGGCTCCCGCGGGTCCCACCCGGCGGGCCGGGCCGAACGCGGGCCGGTGACCCATGCGGTCAGCCGTGCCTCGGCGGCCGCCGGATGCCGGCGGGCGCCGGTCCGCGCGAGCCGCAGGGCCACGGCGGCACGCTCGTCCTCGTCGGGGCAGACAGCATGCGCGAGTTCGAGCAGACGCTCGGCGTCGACGACGGTGTCCGCGCGCGGAATCCGGCCGGGGCCGTCGACGTGTCCGCCGGTCGGCCGGTCACCGCCTCGGCCGGGGCACCCGCCGCCCGCCGCGGGCGCCAGCAGGGCGTCCGCCGTCTCGACGAGCAACGTGAAGTCCTCGGAGCGGGCGGGGGAGCGTACGCCGTCCCCCGGTGGGGCGAGCAGCAGACCGGCCACCGCCTCGGTCGGGGCACCGGCCGCGTGCAGCGCATGGGCTGCCTGTCGACGCAGGTCGCCACGCAGGCGCGGGGGAGTGTCGGCGAGGACGGCGGCCGGGACGGACGGGTGGCGGAACCGGAGGCCGTCGAGGAGCCCGCAGGCACGCAGAGCGTTCAGCGCGCCCCGGACGTCACGGCCGGCGGGCGGTGCGGCACCGCTCCCGGGGCCGTGCAGCATGTGGGCGATCAGCGGCTCGGTGGCCCGCCCGGCCAGTGTCGCCACGGCGCGGGCGACCGCTTGGGCCCCTTGCCCACTGCGGTGCACACAGGCGAGGACGGCCTCGGCGAACGGACCGTCGGACGCGGTCTCCGCAGGCCGTACGGCGGCGCCGTCCTCCTGCAGCAGGGCGCGCAGCAGGAGCGGGTTTCCGCCGGTGATGCCGTACAGCTCGGACGGCGGACGGCCGGGGTGCGCCGGCACCGCCCACTCCTGGGGCGGGGTGGCGGCGGTCCGTGCGGTCTCCTCCGGGGTGAGCGGAGCGAGCCGGATCCGCCGGACGTGCGGCTGCCTGGCCAACTCCGAAGCGCAGAAGGTGTCCTGGGCGACCCCGGCGTACGGGGAGACGGTGGCGACCAGCAGCACCGGGGCCGGGCGGGCGTGCCGGGCGAGATGGCGCAGATGATGCAGGGACGGCGCGTCGGCGTACTGGACGTCGTCCACGCAGAGCACCACCGGGCCCTCCAGGGCGAGATCGCGCAACCGCGCGCAGAAGGTCCGCATCGCCTCCTCGGACGGTACGGCGCTTGGCGCATGGGTCCGCTGGGACACGAACTCCGCCGCGTCACCGGCCAGTTGGCGCAGCACGGCGAGAGGTACCCGGCGTTCGGACTCGGTGGCGGCGGCGGTGAGCAGCAGCGCTCCCGCGGCGGTGGCCTGTTCGGCCACGGCGTTCAGCAGGTGGCTCTTGCCACAGCCGGCGGCCCCCTCGATCAGTACCACCCGGGAACGTCCCACCGCGCAGGCGGTGAGGACCGTCTCCAGAGCTCCGGCCATCGATGTTCTGTCCGCCTCCGTCATGAACCCGCTCCCTCGCCCGAAGCCGCGCCCGGTCCGGGCCAGCATCCGAGGAGCGCCTCTAAACGAGGTGGAGCGGCGACGGAGGTGAGAACACCCCCGGAAACGCCGAAGCCCCCGCTCCGGCACGGCGGCCGACGGGGGCGTCACGGAACGGGCACGGAATGCCCGGGCGCGGATCAGACGGAGGCGGAGGCAGGCCAGTTGATGCCGGCGCCGGCGGGCCAGTTGATGTTGGCGCTGGCCTGGGTGGCGGTGGCGGCGGGCCAGTTGATGTCGGTGTTGGCCGGGGTGGCGGTGGGGGTGGTCGGCCAGTTGATGTTGGTGTTGGCCGGGGTGGCGGTGGCGGCGGGCCAGTTGATGTTGGTGTTGGCCGGGGTGGCGGTGGGGGTGGTCGGCCAGTTGATGTTGGCGCTGGCCTGGGTGGCGGTGGCGGCGGGCCAGTTGATGTCGGTGCTGGCCGGGGTGGCCGTGGCGGTGGCGGGCCAGTTGATGTCGGAGCCGGCCTGGGTGGCGGTGGTGGCGGTGGCCGGCCAGTTGATGGCGTCCGCGGTGGTGGCGGTCGCCACGGTGGAGAACGCGGCGGCGGCGATGGTGGCGGCGACGGTGGCGATCCGGGCGATGCGGTTCATGGTGGGCTCCTCGGTGTCAATTCCGTGTTCGTTGCTTGGCAACCTCTTGCCAAGAAGGTTGGCAAGCAAATCTCGGGAATCGCTCGGGAATTGATCGAGTTATGCTCAAGTCGGCCGCGAGATGCGCTCCAGGAACCCCGGCGAACTCGGCCGACTTGCCTGGACAAACTGCCTGTGAACTGCGGAATCTCGGTTTCTTGGCAGAATTCCAGAGGCTCTGGCAACGCTCGGCAATCCCTAGGAAAGAGAGCCGGGCGCAGCTGAGTTCGGAGGCAAACGGGCCGCCCACTTGAGCGCTGCCTGAGCCCAGGTTGCCAAATCTCGATGCGTGCTGGCAATGTATTGCCAAGCATTAGGCAAGAAGTTGCCTCAATTGTCTCGGAGACGGGGGGAGGCCCCGGAGATGAACGCGATGTCCCACGGCGACCGAAGGGTCCATCTGAACTCGGCCGGTCTGGGCCGCATGCCCGCCGCCGTACTCGAGGTCCTCACCGAATGGACACGCTTCGAGGACCGGTACGGGCCGTACGAGCTGGAGGAACGCCTGGACGACGTGCTGCACCGGGAGATCCACGAGCGACTGGCCGCCCTGCTCGGCGCACCACCCGGCGACACCGCCCTGTGCACCGGGGCCGCCGACGCGTTCGCCGCCGTCCTGTCCCGGCTCCCGCTCGGCCCGCGCGACCGGGTCTGGACGACTCCCTACGAGTCGGCCGCCAACCTCACGGCCCTCTTCGCCCTGCGCGCCCGCACCCACTGCCGGCTGGAGGTCGTACCGCTGCGCCCGGACGGGGACCTGGACCTGGAGTGGATGGCCTCCCACGCCGACGGTGACCTTGCCCTGGTCTCGGTGGCACATGTCCCGGCGGGCTGCGGCATCGTCAACCCGGTGGAGGAGATCGGGCGCATCCTGGCCCCCCACCGCTGCCTGTACGCCGTCGACGCCTCCTACGCCGTCGGACAACTCCCCGTGGACGTCGCCCGCATCGGCTGCCAGCTGCTCACCGGCGACGGCTGGCGCTTCCTGCGCGGCCCGCAGTCCGTCGGGTTCGCCTACGTGGCGCCGCAGGTGCACCAGCTTCTGGCCCCGCACGGCGGTCTGCCGCTCGTGCCGCCCCACGGCGCCGCCGTCGCCGCGCTGAACGCGGCCCTCACCGGGCACGCACCTGCCCTCGCACCCGCGCCCGGGGACCTCGCCTCCCGCCTGCGCGCCGCCGTGGAGAACACGTCCGGCACCGAGCTGATCGCCCCCGGCCGGGTCCAGTCCGGCATCGTCACCTTCCAGCACGAGGAACTGCCGTCCGCACTGGTGCGCCGCCGCCTCGCAGACCGTGGAGTCGTCGTATGGAAGACGGTCGCTCAGGAGACCCCGCTGTACCTGCCCGGGCGCGGTGTCGTGACGGCCGTACGCGCATCCGTCCACCCCGACAACCGCGCCGAGGACATCGAGTGGTTCGCCGACGCTCTCCAGGACGCCGTGGCTGAGGGGCGCCCGCGGTCCGTCCACGCCGCGCATCCGCTGTCCACCGAACCGGCGTCGCGCGCCACGCCGTTCACGCCGTCTGTGCCATTCATGCCGTCTGCGCCGTCTGCGCCGTCTGCGCCGTCTGCGCCGTCCGTGCCGTCCACGCCGTCCGTGGTCCGGATGCCGCGTCGGCGAGCGGTCGGGCGAGGGCATCTGACCCTGGTGACCGGCGATCCGTCGCACACCAGCCCGCTCCAGACCGGGGCGTGAGCTCGCGGTCCGGTCAGCGCAGCCGTGCCTCAAGGGTGGAAAAGACGGCGGGTGCCTCCGCGTTGAGGTAGAAGTGGCCGCCGGGGAACACCTTCAGCTCGAAGGGCCCCGTACTGTGCTCCGCCCAGGCCCCGGCCTCGTCGAGCGTGACCCGGGGATCGTCGTCACCGGTGAGCGCGGTCAGCGGGCAGGACAGCAGCGGCCCCGGCGTAGGGCGGTAGGTCTCGGCGGCCCGGTAGTCGGCGCGGATCGACGGCAGGGCCATGCGCAGGATGTCCGGATCGCCCAGCACCTGGGCGTCGGTGCCGCTGAGCCTGATGACGTCCTCGATCAGTCCGTCGTCGTCCAGCAGGTACACCCGCTCGTCCCGCACGGTCGACGGGGCCCGCCGGCCGGAGACGAAGAGCCCGTGCAGCACCTGGCCGCGCTGCTCGAAGCGCCGAGCCACCTCGTAGGCCACCGAGGCGCCCATGCTGTGCCCGAAGAACGACACCGGCCGGTCGAACCAGCCCTGCAACTCCTCCACCAGCGCGTCGGCGAGCCCGTGGACGCTGTCGACACACGGTTCGTGGCGTCGGTCCTGGCGCCCCGGGTACTGGATCGCGAGCACATCGACGCCCGGGGCGAGGGCGCGGGCGAACGGGAAGTAGTAGGACGCCGAACCGCCCCCGTGCGGGAAGCACACCAGGCGGTGCGGGGCGTCGGGAGCGGGGTGGAAGCGCCGTACCCAGGCGCCCGTCCCGGCGCTCCTGGGCGTCGTGAAGGCTGTCATGTCGGTGGTCCCCCTCGGGGTCGTGCGGGCCGGGCCGGCTCCGCGCGGATCAGTTCCGGGCGCAGGAGCATCGCACGTGGCGATACAGCCGCAGCGGAACGCGGCGAGCGGCGCGCTGCGGATGCCGTCGTCGCGTTCACGGCGGCCCGGGCAGACGCGAGTGCCCCTCTAACGGCCGTCCCTAGCCTCGGGCCCAGGTGCGCGCACCATGCGGTGCCGCCGCGAGATCAGTCACGGACCGACAGGAGCGGACCTACGCATGTCTGTGGAAATGACCGGGCCGCCCGAGACGGGGACGGCAACCGCGAAGGATGTGCGGCGCCTGGACCGGGTGATCATCCGGTTCGCGGGGGACTCGGGTGACGGTATGCAGCTCACGGGTGACCGGTTCACCTCGG
>NZ_JBSFIH010000037.1:0-85422 GCF_053597455.1 Streptomyces sp. NPDC001393 | reverse complement strand
GGTCAGTCAGCTCAACATGCTCGGTTATCAAGTGTCCCTCCAATCAGCGGACGCGGTCTGACCTGGGCAGGTGGTGGATTTTCGAATCAGACTCCACGGCCGCGCGCAGTGTCGCGTCACCGGCGAGTTCCGCGATCGCGAGCAGCGCGTACGGCTGACGCACCCTTTCCTGCTCCAGCCAGAACTCGACCGGGGCGCGGGCCGGTTCGGCGATGTCGGGGAGAGGCCCCGTGCAGTGCTCCAGGGCAGGAGTCCCAGGGTGAGGTCCGCCCAGCCGCGCTCCTCGCACTGTGCGACGAGTGCGTCCACCCGGTTGGCGGCCACGCGCAGGCTGCCCAGCTCCTCGTCGGAGACCTGCGACGGGTCCGTGGGCCCGTCCGGGTCCTCGCGGGCGTGAAGTCCGGGTCGGTCAGCGCACGCATCAGCCGGGCTGCGAGGTTCATCGGGCACCTACCTCGATCCGTGAGTCGCTTCTGCGGGTTGCGGCCACCAAGGCGTCGTACCGGATGGCGGGATGATGACAGGGGGGACTGACAACGCGATCACATCGGCTGCCTACGGCTGTGAACGGCCGTGCATGCCAACCCCTGTGACAAGGTGGAGCGAGGCCCCGGCAGTCGAGCGGGCCGGGACGTGAGGTGTGGGGGCGTGCGAGGGGTGCGATGGCGGCGGGTCGCCCGTCAGGTCGGACGGAGCACCACCGTATGGGCGGTCTCCACCCTCACCATGCTGGTCCTCGCCGCGCTCCTGCCCGACTTCCGGCTCCAGTCCGCCGACGGCGACAGCGCCACCCGCATCGCCGTCACCGCCGCCTGCGGCGCCGGGGCGTTCGGTGTGCTGTCGGCCGTGGTGTGGCCGCTCCTGGTCCGGCTGCTGCTCCTCGTACCCGCCCTCGTGCTCGGCCTGCTGGTCTTCTTCCTCAACGGATCCCTGCTGCTGCTCGCCCTGCGCATCAATCCCTCCGGCCGTGGCGAGGCGGCCCCCGAGACCGCCGTCATCGTGGCCGCCGTGATGTCCGCCGTTGCCTCCGCCACCGGCGCGGCCCTCGCCGTACGCGACGACGAGACCTACCGGCGCCGTCTGCACCGCCTCGCCGCCCGCCGCCGCAGATCCGACCCGCCCTGCCCGACCACCCCCGGCCTGGTCGTCGTCCAGCTCGACGGCGTCGGCCACGACGTCATCGGGGACGCGGTCCGCAAGGGACTGATGCCGACGGTCGCGGGCTGGCTCGGGTCGGGCGACGGTGTACAGCCGACCGGTGACGGGTTCCAGGCGACGGGCGAGGTGCAGAGCGCGGATCGCATACAGGCGACCGGCGACGACAGCCCTCGGCCCGCCCCCCGGCCCACCCACCGCCTCACCCCCTGGCGCACCGACTGGTCCAGCCAGACCGGTGCCAGCCAGCTCGGCATTCTCCACGGCAGCACCTTCGACGTGCCCGCGTTCCGCTGGTACGAGAAGGACCGGGGGGAGGTGATGGTATGCAATCGACCGACGAGCGCGGCCGAACTGCAGCGCCGCGCCATACTGCATACAGGCGACGGCGGACTGCTCACCGTGGACGGCGCCAGCCGTGGCAACCTCTTCAGCGGCGGTGCCGGTGAACAGGCCCTCGTGCTGTCCATCGCGACCCGCCGCCGAGCCCGGGAGAACCGTTCCCGCGCCGGTTACTTCGCCTACTTCTCCGACCCCGCGAACGCCGTCCGCACGGCCCTGTCCTT
Organism: Streptomyces sp. NPDC001393; assembly: GCF_053597455.1. Taxonomy (NCBI): domain Bacteria; kingdom Bacillati; phylum Actinomycetota; class Actinomycetes; order Kitasatosporales; family Streptomycetaceae; genus Streptomyces; species Streptomyces sp. NPDC001393. Next base: position 83,701 of record NZ_JBSFIH010000037.1, on the reverse strand, counting down.
CATCGCCGAAGTGGCCCGCGAGATCGGCCAGTCCATCCGCGCCCGCCTGCGCGGACAGCGCCCCCGGGTGAGCCGCGGCGGGCTCTACCCGCTCGTGCGCGCCTTCGCCACCGTCGTCGAACGGGACGTCGTCGTCGCCGCGGTGATGGGTGACATGCTCGCCGGGCGCACCGCCGTCTACGCCGATCTCGTGGCCTACGACGAGGTCGCCCACCACTCCGGTCCGGGCAGCCGGGACGCCGAGAAGGTGCTGCAGCGGCTCGACCGCTCCCTCGCCCTCCTGCAGCGGGTCGCCGAGCACGCGCCCCGCCCTTACCGCATCGTCGTCCTCTCCGACCACGGGCAGAGCCCCGGTGAGACCTTCCGCTTCCGGTACGGACTCACCCTCGGCGACCTGGTCCGGGCCGGCTGCGGGCTGCATGTGCCGCGCCGAGCCGAACGCACGCACAGTGGTGCGGAGGCCCGTGCCGCCGTCCGGGCCGCGCTGCGCCGCCCCGTGGAGGAGAAGAGCGAGCGGCACCACCCCGCCCCGGGCTCCGAGCCGATCGTGCTGGCCTCCGGCAACCTCGGCCTGGTGTCCTTCCCGGACGTGCCCCACCGCATGACCAAGGAGGAGATCGACGCCCGCCACCCCGCCCTGCTCACGACTCTCGCCAACCACCCCGGCATCGGCTTCCTGCTGGTGCGCAGCGCGGAGCACGACGGCGTGGTGCTGGGAGCCCACGGCGCCGAGATCCCGCTGGCCGAGCTCGACGAACGGCCCGGCCCGCTGGCCCGGTTCGGTCCCGGCGCCGTAGCCGCGGTCCGCCGCACCCACTCCTTCCCGCACACCGCCGACATCATGGTGAACTCCGCCTTCGACCCCGCCGACGGCGAGGTCCTCGCCTTCGAGGAACAGATCGGCTCCCACGGGGGCCTGGGCGGCGCCCAGGCCCGCCCCTTCCTGCTCTCGCCGCTGGAGTTGTCCGCGCCGGTGGACGGCGAGGCGGAACTGACCGGCGCCGAGCAGGTGCACCGGGTGCTGCGCCGCTGGCTGGGCGAGCTGAACGGGCCCCAGATCCCGCTCACCGATGAAACCGGCAGCGATGAAACCGGCATCGACGACACCCGCCCCGACGACACCGAGGACGAGCAGGCCGCCTGAAATTCGCCGCCGGTGTCCCCGAACCCCTCCTCGGCCTCGCCACCGTCCGGCCCGTGTTCCCCGGAGACGATCGCCCGGGACGAGCCGTACTGTCCGTTCCTGGACGCCGAGGCCCGGGACGTCCCGGCCGCCCGCGTGTGATCACCGACGGCTGGTGCGACGTACTGTGGGTGCGCCGCGAGCACGCCTGTCTGATCCCGCAGGGAAGTCACCTCCCGTTCACGCCGCGTGGGCCGGTCTTCAGAGTGCGATGAGCCCGGATGTGATCGGATAGGGGCACGGAAAACCCCCGTAACGGGATCTCACGTCACGGAACCCGACGCGAAAGGAACCATCGTGGCCACCACGCGCACCGCGCACACCCTCTGGGAAGGCAATCTGCTCCAGGGGCACGGCGTCGTCACGTTCGACTCCTCCGGCATCGGCGAGCAGGCGGTGTCGTGGCCGTCGCGCGCCGAGCAGGCGAACGGCAAGACCAGCCCCGAGGAGCTGATCGCCGCCGCCCACTCCAGCTGCTTCTCCATGGCCCTCTCGCACGGTCTGGCCGGCGCCGGCACCCCGCCCACCCGGCTCGAGACCAAGGCCGACGTGACCTTCCAGCCGGGCGAGGGCATCACCGGCATCCACCTCACCGTGCGCGGCGAGGTGCCCGGCCTGGACGCGGAGGGCTTCGCCTCGGCCGCCGAGGACGCCAAGAAGAACTGCCCGGTCAGCCAGGCCCTGGCCGGTACGACCATCACACTGACGGCCGAGCTGGCCTGACGCCCGTACGGTCCCGGATGCCGCGTCCCGCTCCCGGGGCGCGGCATCGCCGTGTGCGGGTACCCGGCCATTGACAGCGTCGCGGGCACGTCCTGTGCTGGGAGTGCGGCAGGCGCCCGGGCGGAAGGGGACGGACCATGGCACGTGCGGTCGGGATCGATCTCGGGACGACGAACTCGGTGGTGGCCGTCCTGGAGGGCGGCGAGCCCACCGTCGTCACCAACGCGGAGGGCGCGCGGACCACACCGTCGGTGGTGGCCTTCGCGAAGAACAAGGAGGTGCTGGTCGGCGAGGTCGCCAAACGGCAGGCCGTGACCAACGTGGAGCGCACCGCCCGGTCGGTGAAACGGCACATGGGAGACGCTTCCTGGCGTTTTCCGGAGCAGGGGTCGGTCGACGGCACCCGCTTCCGCGCCCAGGAGCTGTCCGCGCGGGTGCTGCAGAAACTGAAGCGGGACGCGGAGGCCTACCTCGGCGAGGACGTCACGGACGCGGTGATCACCGTACCGGCGTACTTCGACGACAGCCAGCGCCAGGCCACCAAGGAGGCCGGGGAGATCGCGGGCCTGAAGGTGCTCAGGATCATCAACGAGCCGACCGCCGCCGCCCTCGCCTACGGCCTGGACCGCGGCGACGAACAGACGGTCCTGGTCTTCGACCTCGGCGGCGGCACCTTCGACGTGTCCCTGCTGGAGATCGGCGACGGCGTCATCGAGGTGAAGGCCACCAACGGCGACACCCACCTCGGCGGCGACGACTGGGACCAGCGGGTCGTCGAGTACCTGGTGAAGCGGTTCAAGGGGAGCCATGGCATCGACCTCGGCGCCGACAAGATGGCGGTGCAGCGGCTGCGGGAGGCCGCCGAGAAGGCGAAGATCGAGCTGTCCTCGTCCTCGGAGACATCGGTCAACCTGCCCTACATCACCGCCTCCGCCGAGGGCCCGCTGCACCTGGAGGAGAAACTGACGCGAGCTCAGTTCCAGGAGCTGACGGCCGACTTGCTGGACCGGTGCAGGAAACCGTTCCACCAGGCCGTCCAGGACGCCGGGATCCAGCTGTCCGCGATCGACCACGTCATCCTCGTCGGAGGCTCCACCCGGATGCTCGCCGTCACCGACCTGGTCCGCGACCTCACCGGCAAGGACCCGCACAAGGGTGTCAACCCCGACGAGGTGGTGGCCGTCGGCGCCGCGCTCCAGGCCGGCGTCCTGCGCGGCGACGTCAAGGACGTCCTGCTGCTCGACGTCACCCCGCTGTCCCTGGGCATCGAGACCAAGGGCGGCATCATGACCAAGCTGATCGAACGCAACACCACGATCCCCACCCGCCGTTCGGAGATCTTCACCACCGCCGAGGACAACCAGCCCTCGGTCGGCATCCAGGTCTACCAGGGTGAACGCGAGATCGCCGCGTACAACAAGAAGCTCGGCGTCTTCGACCTCACCGGCCTTCCGCCCGCCCCGCGCGGCGTACCGCAGATCGAGGTGGCCTTCGACATCGACGCCAACGGGATCATGCACGTCTCGGCGAAGGACCTGGCCACGGGACGCGAGCAGAAGATGACCGTGACCGGCGGTTCGGCGCTGCCCAAGGACGACATCGACCGCATGATGCGGGAGGCCGAGCAGTACGCCGAAGAGGACCGCAGGCGCCGCGAGGCCGCCGAGACCCGCAACCAGGCCGAGCAACTCGTCTACCAGACCGAGAAGTTCCTGCGCGACAACCACGACCGCGTCCCCGCCGACACGCGCGGCGAGGTGGAGACGGCCGCGGCGGAACTGAAGACCCTGCTGGAACAGAACGCCGACACCACCGCCCTGCGCACCGGGGTGGAGAAGCTCGCCACCGTCAGCCAGAAGATGGGGCAGGCCATGTACGCGGCCGCCGCCTCCTCCGGCACCGCCGGGGGACCGGCCACGGAGCAGGGCAGCGCTTCCGAGGAGGAGGGGGTCGTGGACGCCGAGATCGTCGACGAGGACAGGGACACCAAGGGGGGAGCGGCCTGAGTCCGCCGGTGCGGACCTCCCGCACGCGTCAGCGCTTGACCGCCACCCCCGCGTACACCGGCACCACGCCCTCCGCCGGGGCCGCCACGTCCACCGGTTCCGGGCGCCAGCCGTGCACCGGGATGACGCCGGGGCCGAGCAGCTCCAGGCCGTCGAAGAAGCGGGAGAACTCGGGCAGCGAGCGGGGGTGGAACGGCGTGCCGCTCCTGCGGAACAGCTCGGCCGCCCTGGCCACGGCATCGGGGCTGAGGTCCTCGGTGACCTGGGAGAGGATCAGGAAGCTGCCGGGGGCGAGCTCGTCAACGTACCGCCTGACCAGAGCGAACACGTCGTCCTCCCGGTCGCCCAGGTAGTGGGTGAGGGCGACCAGGGACAAGGACACCGGCCGGCGGAAGTCGAGCGTCTCGCCCGCCAGCCGGAGGATGGTGTCCGGATCGCGGACGTCGGCGTGGACGTAGTCGGTGCCGCCCTCGGCGGAACTCCGCAGCAGCGCCTCCGCGTGCCGCAGCACGATCGGGTCGTTGTCCGCGTACACCACCCGGGACTCCGGGGCCACGCCCTGGGCCACCTGGTGCAGGTTGGGCTCGGTCGGGATGCCGGTCCCGATGTCGAGGAACTGCCGTACCCCCGCCTCGGCCGCCGTACGGACGGCCCGGTGCATGAACCGGCGGTTGGCCCGCGCCCCGCGCACCACCGTGCCGTCCACGGCGAGGATCTTCCGCGCCAGCTCCTCGTCCACCGGGTAGTTGTCCTTGCCGCCCAGCCACCAGTCGTACACCCGGGCGGGGTGCGGACGGCTGGTGTCGATCGGCGTGGGCGTGGCATCGCGTGCGGTCATGCGGCTGTTTCCCCCATCGGTGCGGTCCGTGCGTAGTGTCACAGGGTCTTGTGGAGCTCCCGCAGCAGGGTCTGGGTGCGCTGTGCCGAGGCGGCGCGGGCCGTCATGTGGTCCAGCACCTCCAGATGCGCGGCGACCTCGGGGCGGGAGTCCAGGTACAGGGCGCCGGTCAGGTACTCGGTGAACACCATGTCCGGCAGCTCCGGCTCGGCGAACCGGAACAGCGTGAACGGCGCGTACGTCCCCGGGTGCGGGCCTGCCGCGAACTCGGCGAGCTGCAGCGTGACCCGGTCCCGCTCGGCGTACTCCAGCAGTTTCTCCAGTTGCTCGCGCATCACCGCGCTGCGCATGCTCACCGGGCGCCGCAGCACCGTCTCGTCCATGATCACCCACAGGTGGGGCGGGTCGTCCCGCTCCAGCAGCCGCTGGCGTTCCATGCGCAGCGACACATGCCGTTCCACGCTCTCGGGCGAGGTCTGCCCGATCGTCCCGGCCTCCAGCACCGCCCGCGCGTAGTCCTCGGTCTGCAGCAGTCCGGGTATGAAGTGCGGCTCGTAGGAGCGGATGATCCGGGCGGCGCCCTCCAGGCTGACGTACAGGCTGAACCAGTCCGGGAGCACGTCGTGGTAGCGCTGCCACCAGCCCGGCTGGTTCGCCTCCTCGGCCAGTCGCACGAACGCGGCCGCGTCCTGCTCGGCCACCCCGTAGGTGTCGAGCAGCACCTGCACGTACGGGATCTTCAGCGCGACCTCGGCCATCTCCATCCGCCGTACGGTCGCCGAGGCCACCCTGAGGACCTTGGCGGCCTCCTCTCGGCTGAGGCCCGACGCCTCGCGCAGTTCCTGCAACCGTTTACCGAGCACCACCTGGCCCACGGTGGGCGCAGCCCGCCGCTCACTCACGCCACGCCCTCCCCTACGCGCCGAAGTACCCGGGCAGTCTGCCATGCCGGCCCCTCTCGCACACCGGTCCGAGGGGAATCCGGACAGCGCAGAGCGATCCGCCGGGCGGTCAAACGGCCAGTGTGTGCAGGTATTTGGCGGTCGCCGGGTCCGCCGGCAGGAACGTCTCGATGGCGAGCTCGGCGACGGTGACGTCCATCGGCGTGTTGAACGTGGAGATCGACGACACGAACGACAGGATCCGGCCGTCGTGCTCGATGAGCAGGGGCAGCGCGAAGTACGGGACGGGTTCGGCCGGTTCGTCCCCCGGCGCGTCCTTAGGCACGGGGTAGGCGGCCACCTCCTCGTACAGGGCGCGCAGTTGGTCCGAGCGCTGCAGGGCGATCTGCCGCTCCATCTGCGCGAGCAGGTGCCCGCGCCACTCGCGCAGATTGCGGATGCGCGGGGCGAGTCCCTCCGGATGCAGGGTCAGCCGCATCGCGTTCGGCGGCGACAGTAGCGACTCCGGCACGCCGTCCAGCAGCATCTCGATCCCCCGGTTCGCGGCGACGACCGTGTAACCGGCGTCGACCACCAGTGCCGGATAGGGCTCGTAGCCCTGGATGAGGCGTTCCATGCCGTCGCGCAGCGCGTCCAGCGCCGGGTCGTCCAGCGGGGTCTCCGGATAGTGCGGGGCGTAACCGGCCGCCAGCAGCAGCGCGTTGCGCTCGCGCACCGGCACGTCCAGATGTTCGGCGAGCCGCAGCACCATCTCCTCGCTGGGCCGGGACCGGCCGGTTTCGATGAAGCTGATGTGCCGGGCCGAGGAGTCGGCCCGCAGCGCCAGCTCCAGCTGGGAGACCCGGCGCCGCTCCCGCCAGGCCCGCAGCAGCGGGCCGACGCCCTTGTCGGACGGGGTGGCGGAGCAAGTGGCTTTACCGGTCGCGACAATGGTCATGGATACGACCGTAGTCGAGGAGTGCATGGATGAACGGGCCGTGGAACAGGGACGGCGCGGCGCAGTACCGCGCCAGGGTGCGCGGCTGCCTGCTGGGCGGGGCGATCGGCGACGCGCTGGGCTATCCCGTCGAGTTCGACGCCATCGACCGGATCCGCGCCGCCCACGGCCCTCACGGGGTGACCGACCTGGTCCCCGGGCCGCGCGGCGAGGTGGGCCTGATCAGTGACGACACGCAGATGACGCTCTTCACGGCCGAGGCCCTCGTCGAGGCATATGCCTTCGAAAGGAAGGGGGAACGCTACGACCGCAGAAGAATGGGGGACATCTCCGACCGTTGGCCCGAGATGATGCTCCAGGCGTATGAACGCTGGCTGCACACCCAGTCCCAGCCCGGACCGAAGACCGCGCCGTTGCCGGCCGGCCCTGCGAACGGCCTGGTCACCGAGCCGTGGCTGTACGCCCGCCGTGCCCCCGGCAACGCCTGCCTGTCCGGCGTCGCCCAGCGGTACACCCCCGACCGGTGGCTGCCTCTCGAGGGCCGACCGGGCGAGGCCAACCCCGACTCCAAGGGCTGCGGCGCGGTGATGCGCTCGGCCCCCTTCGGCCTCATCGCCGAGTACGACCACGAGGCCTTCCAGATGGCGGCCCGCGCCGCCCAGATCACCCACGGCCACCCCACCGGCTACTACGCGGCCGGCACGCTGGCCGCGATCGTCGCCAATCTCGTCGCCGGGGACTCCATGGAGGGCGCGGTCCTGCGTGCGATGCGGCTGCTGGCCCGCTACCCGGGCCACGAGGAGACGACCGAGGCCCTGGAGCGCGCCGTCACCGAGGCCGGGGACCGCTCGGTGGCGCCGCCGGAGCGTGTCGAGAGGCTCGGCGCGGGCTGGGTGGCCGAGGAGGCGCTGGCCATCGCCGTCTTCTGCGCGCTGTATCCGGGCCGCGTCGAGACCAAGCTGCTGATGGCGGTCAACCACTCCGGCGACAGCGACTCCACGGGCGCCATCTGCGGAAACCTCCTCGGCGCGCAGTACGGCGACCATGTCCTGCCGCACGAGTGGGTCCACCGGGTGGAGGGTCGGGCCCGGATCGCCGTGCTCGCCGACGACCTCGGTGCGGTGCGGGTCCGCGGGTGGCTCTTCGGACCGGGGTGATCGACGGGAGCCGACCTGGTACGGCTGTGGCACGCTGGGAGTCCGTGCCGTCACCGGGAAGGAACGAGGCCATGGCCGTCGAACCGCTGTCGCAGAAGGAGATCGAGGACCGGCTCGCCGAGCTGCCCGGCTGGTCGGTCGACGACACGGGCCGGCTCACCCGCTCCTACCGCCTCGGCTCGCACGTCGCGGCGGCGGCCCTCGTCATGCACATCGCCGCCGTCCAGGACGAACTGGACCACCACTCCGACCTCACCCTCGGCTACACCACCGTCTCCCTCAGCGTCCACACACACAGCGCGGGCGGCGCGCTCACCGCGAACGACTTCGCGCTCGCCCGCAGGGTGGAGGACATCGCCCCAGGTCACCAGGCACACTGAGGGGCGTGCTCGACTACGACAAGGAAGCCGACGCCTATGACGTGTCCCGGGGCGGCGAGGCCCGCGCCGCCGCGGCCACGCGGGCGGTGCTCGGCCTGATCCCCGAGGGGCCGGGCCGGCTCCTGGACGTGGCCTGCGGTACGGGCATCGTCACCCGCCGGCTGGCCGCCGACCGTCCCGCGCTGCGGGTGACGGGCGCCGACCTCACCGCCGCCATGGTGCGCAGGGCCGGTGCGCGGCTGCCGGGCGCGATCGTACGGGCCGACAGCCGCCGGCTCCCGTTCCGCACCGGCACCTTCCACGCCGTCACCAGCATCTGGCTGCTGCACCTGCTGCAGGACGCCGAGGACGTCCGCCGGGTCGTCGCCGAGTGCGCCCGGGTGCTGCGGCCCGGCGGGGTCTACGTCACCACCGTCGACAAGGCCGCGGCACACGACGTCGGCAGCGACATCGACGCCGTTCTCGCCTCCCGTCCGCGCCGGCCCGCGCAGGACGCCGCCGCCACCGTCGCCGCGCACGCCCTCCGGCACGGGCTCCGGCCGGCCGGCAGCGCCGCGTTCCCCGGCGTCGGCCAGGGCCGCAGCCCCCGCGTCACCATCGCCGACCTGCGCCGGGGCTGGTTCACCCGGCTGCCACCGGGCGAGCCGCGCACCGAGGAGTTCGCCGCCCGCCTCTCCCGCCTCCCGGACCAGGACCGCCCCCGCCCGGACCCGGTGTTCACGGTGCGGGCGTTCCGGAAGGCGGAGGCGGGCTGACGGCGAAGTCTTCGCCGTGGCAGGTGCGGTTACGGTCGGCCTACCTCACAAGCTCCGCGTACGACCCCATGGCCAGGGCGATGTCCGCCTGGGCCCAGAACCGGTGGTACGTGAAGACGGGCGCGGCCCCGCCCTTGAGGTAGGCCTTGATCCTCGACCAGGCCGGGTCGTTCTTGTAGAAGGACCTCAGCGAGGTGGAGGTGGCCGAGGAGTTGATCGCGTCGCCGTTCGGCATGGTGCCGCTCCAGCCGCTCGGCACGTACACGCTGTCGCCGAACCGGCTGTAGTCGCTGCGGGTCTCGGGGACAGCGATGCCCCTGCTGTCCCGGTAGTGGTTCCACATGCCGTCCAGCAGCGCCTTCGCCGTGGACATCGCCGTCGCGTCACCGGACTTGGCGCCGTAGTACGTCAGCGTCCTGGCGTACGCGGCCGCCACGCCGACGTCGTCGGTGTAGTCGGCGACGGTGACATGAAGTCCGCTGTTGGAGCCGGGACTCGACGGGTTCCAGGTGTCGGGTGGGCCGGACCACTGGAGCGTCGAGGGGATCCGGTAGGTGCCGTCGGGGTTGATCGTGGTCTTGGACAGCGCCCACGTCACCCACTTGTCGAGGACCGCCTTGGCCGTCGCGTTCCCGGTCTGCTGGTAGTACTCGGCGACCCGCTCCATCGACCACGCCTGGAACCCGAACCACTGGTTGGACGGCGGGTCGTGGTAGACGGGCTCCCAGTCGTAGTACACGCCGTAGAAGGTCGGCGGTTGATGCAGAACGCGTATCCGCCGCTGCCCTGACCCGGTGAGCTCCGCCGGGGTCCGGACCCTACCGGCCCAGGCCCCGGCGGATCACGCACTCCACCGGTGAGTACGCGCCGTCCGCCCGCTCCAGCTCGAACGGCACCGCGGGATGCAGCGGCGGCTGCGCCATGAAACGCGGCCGGGTGCCGTGGTGCGGCTGGGCCGCGTGCACCAGGAACGGATGGCAGAGGTAGACGTCGCCGGGACGGCCGGTGGCGTACGCGAGCGGGCGGTGGTCGGTGGCCTCGACCAGCTTCGGGGCGATCTCCAGGATGGACGCCCCCGCCTCGCCGTACGGCTCCAGCAGCGGCGGCACGTCCAGGTGCGAGCCGACCCTGATCCGCGTCGGGGCGTCGGCCTCGGTGACCTCGCTGAACAGGAACAGCATCAGCAGCGCGCGGTCCCGCGAGCGCAGGTTGGCGTGGTACCAGGTGGCGCCCTGCGGCAGATAACTGCCTTCGATGTGCCAGCCGGCGTCGTCCGGCTCCTCGGCGTGCGGGAAGCGGAGCGGGAAACCGCCCAGCGAATGGCGCGGCACCCACCGGCCCTCGCCGACGAGCAGATCGAACGCCTCGTGCAGCACAGGGGAGTTGACGGCTGTGTCGAAGGGTTCCTGGGCCATGTCCCCGAGCCGCACCACGGGGTCCTTCCAGGTGCCGCGGTCGTCCGGATCGTAACCGGTTTCCCGCCACAGCAGCCGGGCGCAGTCCTCGGCGACAGGGGCCGGGACCGCGCCGTCGATCTTCACGAAGCCGTCGTTGAGGAAGCGCTGCACCAGTTCGTCGTCCACGGAGCTCCATACTGGCGCCGCGCCCGCTCGCGCGCACCCGGATTTTTTTGCCGTACCGGCACCCTTTTTGCGACACCGGCAACGAAACTGGCGTCTCCTCGTGCGCCGTCGCACTCTGGCCGCATCCGAGCGAGAGGCTGAGCGACATGGCACACGACCACCAGGCCCAGCAAGACGGGCACCCCACACAGCACGGCCACGGTCACACCCACGGCGGCGACGTCGACTGGGGCGCGTTGGCCGCGCTGCTGGAGGCGGAGGCCGAGGTGTGCGCCCCGGCGTACGCGCGCGCCCTGGCCTGGCTGGGCAAGGAGGTGACCGAGCCCGGGCTGATCGTGGACGCGGGCAGCGGGCCCGGGGTGATCGCCTGCCTCATGGCGGAGACGTTCCCCGGGGCGCGGGTGGTCGCCGCCGACGCCTCCGAACCGCTGCTGGAGCGCGCCCGGGCCCGCGCCGACCGCCAGGGCCTCGCCGACCGCTTCGACACCCTCGCCGGTGAACTTCCCGAATCCCTCGCGGAGTTGGAGTATCCGGCGGACCTGCTGTGGGCCAGCCGCAGCCTGCACCACCTCGGCGACCAGAAGGCCGCGCTCGCCGCGTTCGGCGCCCGGCTGGCCCCCGGCGGCACCCTGGCCATCCTGGAGGGCGGACTGTCCGCCCGCTACCTGCCCCGCGACCTCGGCTTCGGCCGACCCGGACTGCAGGCCCGCCTCGACGTGCTCCAGGAGGCCCGCTTCGCGCGGATGCGCACCGAGTTGCCCGGCGCGGTCGCCGAGACCGAGGACTGGCCCGCCCTGCTGACCGCGGCCGGCCTGAAGCACACGGGCACCCGCAGTTTCCTCCTCGACATCCCCGCCCCCGTGCCGGACGGGGTGCGCGCGTTCGTCGTCGGTGTGCTGACCCGCACCCGGGACATCCACGCCGACGCCCTGGACGCCGAGGACCGCGCCACCCTCGACCGCCTCCTCGACCCCGCCGATCCCCGCAGCGTCCACCACCGCCCCGACGTCTTCGTTTTGGCGGCCCACACGGTGCACCGGGCCGTGCGGCCTGCCTGACCGACGGCGCCAAAGAGGGGTGCAGTCGCCGCACATGCTCTCCCCCCGTACCCGCGACGGCACTTGACTTCGAGAGTGCTCCAAGTGATGGACTCCCGGTCTCACCGACACACAGGGGGACCTCGCATGAACGACTCTCCGGTCGCACTCATCACCGGCGGCGCCACCGGCATCGGCGCCGCCGTCGCCCGGCAGTTGCTGGCCGCCGGCCACCGGGTGACCGTCACCGGCCGTACGGAGGCCCGGCTGCGGGACTTCGCCGACGGGCTCGGGAATCCCGAGGCGCTGCTGACGGTCGCCGGCAACGCGTCGGCATTCGACGATGTACAGGATGCCGTCGACCGCACGCTGAAGGCATACGGCCGACTGGACACGGTCGTCGCCAACGCTGGCTTCGCCACGCACGACACCGTCGCCGAGGGCGACCCGGCCGGCTGGACCGAGATGGTGCTCACCAACGTCCTCGGCCCGGCCCTGCTCGTCCGGGCCTCCGTCGAGGCGCTGAAGGAGTCCCGCGGCCGGATCGTCCTCATCGGCAGCGTCGCGGGCTTCGTGAACACCCCGGGCAACATCTACGGTGCGACCAAGTGGGCGGTCACCGGGCTCGCCGAGAACACCCGGCGGCAGGTCACGGAGTTCGGGATCGGCGTGACGCTGGTCGCCCCCGGCCGGGTGGAGACCCCGTTCTGGGACGGGCTCGGCAGCCTGCCGCCGGGCCACCTGCTGACCGCGGACCAGATCGCCGACTCGGTGGTCTGGGCGATCCGGCAGCCGGCCGGGGTCGACGTCAACACCGTGGTCGTACGTCCGCTGGGGCAGCCCAACTGACGTACCGGGCAGGGTCAGTTGTTGGCCAGGAACTGCTTGGCCAGCTGGTCCCCCAGCGAGACCGCGGCGCTGTGGCTCTCGATGGGGGAGACCCTGGAGTTCTTGAACAGGATGTAGGTCACGCCCGAGTCGGCGCCGCCGGTCTTCGGGTCCGGGTCGATGCCGAGCGCCTTCGCGGTGGCGTACGACGCCTCGCCGATGATCTTCGTGGGGCCGGTGTCGCCGACGACGGCGTACTCCACCTTGTTGTTGTAGATGACCGCGACCACGCCGCCGCCCTTGATGCCGGCGCTGGAGTAGTTCCAGATGCTGCTGGAGCTGGGGACCACGACGTACGGGAGCGACTCCGCCCTCAGCGGCTTGCCGTCGGACTGGTGGAAGGCGGTGTCGTTCTGGTACCAGGGGTCGCGGTTCTCGTTGCAGTTGGTGGTGCGCTGGCCGTCGCAGTCGATGTCCATGTCGGCCTTCCAGAACACCGCGCCGTTCTTGCCGCACACGGGGACCGTGGCCGGCGTCTCGTCGTCGGTCTTGTACTTGCCGTTCGATATCTGCGAACAGGACTTCACCTTGGCGAGCAGATCGGCCGCACTGACCGAGCCCTCCTGGGCGGAGGCGGGAGCGGTCCGCGCCGCCGGGCCGGCGGACGCGTGCGCGGGCAGCATTCCGGCGGCCAGCAGGGCGGCCCCGGAGGCCGCGGCAAGGGTCAGGGTTCGAAGGCGCACTGTGGGGGCCCTTCTGTTAGGAAAGTTTCCTTACTAGGTGGCGTACACCGTGGACCCGTGTTCATGTCCGCGTCAACCCTCCGGTTGCGGGCTCCCGAAAGCTGTGCGTATTGCGGTGATTTGAGACCGTGGCAAAACTGAAGGAGACCACTTTTCCGGATATGTCGGCTGCGTTGGTCGGCAGGAGCATTGCTCCGGGAGGCGACGCGCATGTTCGTACGCACGGTGTACGCGACCGGTGATCCGGCGCGGCTGGGCACGGCCGTGGGGGCCCTGAACACGCGAGGGCACGACCTGCTGGAGGAGCGGCCCGGCTATCGGGGCGCGGGCGTCTTCGTCGACCGTGACCTCGGCAAACTGCTCGCGGTCAGCTGGTGGGAGTCCGTGGAGGCGCGCCGCAACAGCGACGAGGTGATGAGCGTACGGCGGCCGGAACTGCTGCAGCCCTTCGCCGGGACCGTCGCGGTCGAGAACTACGAGGCGGCCGTCTTCCACCGCGCGCGCCGGCCCGTCACCGGCGGCGGGCTGCGGGTCACCCGGCTCGAGTTCGACCCGGCCGACGCGGACCTCGCCGCCGACACCTTCCACACCGGCGCGCTGCCCCGGCTGGAGGTCCTGCCCGGATTCGCCGGCGCGGCCCTCTTCCTGGACCGCGAACGCGGCCGCGGAATGGCGGGCGTCCTCTTCGCCGACCGCGCGTCCCTCATCGCGTCCCGGGCCGGGGTTGCGGCGATCCGGCGCGAGGGAACGGCCAAGGCGCACTGCAGCGTCATCGCCCTGGAGGAGTTCGAGGTCGTCCACGCGGACGTACGGGGGGACTGAGCGCCTGCGGCTGACCTGCACCGGCTCCAGTCATACGGAGTCATACGGCGGTGCGCGCCCCCCGTGCCGGGTCATGGGCCGACGCCAACCCGCGCCCCCCGGGCGCCGCAGGTCAGGGGCGTGGCGCGCTCGGCCGGCCGCCCCCGACGCGCTCGGCCGGCCGCCCCCGAATCGCATGCGGCCGCCCGCCCCGCCGTGCGGACGGGACGCGCGGCCGTGTGGTGCGCGGTCGGTGTCGGCCTGGAGTCCAGGCCGACGGCGAGGGGTGTCAGCCCATGTCGAAGGTGGCCGGGTCCGGGCCCAGGCGCCGGTCCTCGTTGAGCGCGCTGATCGCCGCGAGGTCCTCGTCGTCCAGGCTGAAGTCGAAGACCTCGATGTTCTCCTTGATCCTGGACGGCGTCACCGACTTCGGGATCACGATGTTGCCGAGCTGGATGTGCCAGCGCAGCACGACCTGGGCCGGGGTGCGACCGTGCTTCTGCGCGATGGCGACGATCGCCGGGACCTCCAGCAGGCCCTTGCCCTGGCCCAGCGGCGACCAGGCCTCGGTAGCGATGCCCTGCTCGGCGTGGAACTCGCGGGCGGCGCGCTGCTGCAGATGCGGGTGCAGCTCGATCTGGTTGACCGCCGGGATGACGGAGGTCTCGGAGATCAGCCGCTCGAGGTGCTCGGGAAGGAAGTTGGACACGCCGATGGCGCGGACCCGGCCGTCGGCCAGCAGCTTCTCGAACGCCTTGTAGGTGTCGGTGTACGTGCCGCGGGCCGGCAGCGGCCAGTGGATCAGGTACAGGTCGAGGTAGTCGAGCCCCAGCTTCTGCAGCGACGCGTCGAAGGCGCGCAGGGTGGCGTCGTACCCCTGGTCGCTGTTCCAGAGCTTGGTGGTGACGAAGATGTCCTCGCGGGGCAGGCCGGAGGCGGCGATGGCCTTGCCGGTGCCCTCTTCGTTGCCGTAGATGGCCGCGGTGTCGATGCTGCGGTACCCGGCCTCCAGCGCCGTGGCGACGGTCCGCTCGGCCTCGTCGTCCGGCACCTGCCACACGCCGTAGCCCAGCTGGGGCATCTCGACGCCGTTGTTCAGGATGATCGGGGGGACCTTGCTGCTCACGAGCCTGTTGATCCTTTGGTAGTCGACAGGTGGTACTGCCATCGTCAACGATCACGCGCCGCGATGCATTCCTGATGGCACGATCCGGCCGAACTGACCGGTGATTCAGTCCCCGGAGCGAGGATTGGCCGGAAATGCATCCGACGTTTCCGGTCCGGACCATTGACCGGAGCCCTTCGTCCCGCAACTCTGTATCGAGCCACCGGACATGTCGCTGAATCCGGTGCATACATGTGAACGCCCGGGGTCGGCCCTGAGCGCGGCCGCGTCTCCCCTTGGCTCCCTTCTGAGACTCCCCACCCTCAGGAAAGCGAGTACGCACGCATGAGCGAGAGCCTTCGCCCGTCTGCCCTGACGCACCACCCCGACCCGAATACATCGGATGAAAAGGTCTGGAAAAGCCCTGGTTACCACATCGTGGAGACCGCACTGGAGGTGACCGCCTACGCGCTAGCCGACCGCCGTCCGCCCGAGCCGCCCCCGGCCGCATGACCGCGGCACCACCGGAACCCGACGCCCGCGCCGCCTGGCCGGCCGCCGAGTTCACCGAGCGGCTGCGCGCGGTCACCGCGACGCGCTACCACGACCGGCACCCCTTCAACCAGCGGATGCACCGCGGCGAACTGACCCCCGCCGAACTGCGCCGCTGGATCGCCGCCCGCTTCCACTACCAGCGGCACATCCCCGTCAAGGACGCGCTGATCCTCGCGAAGCTCGACCGGCCCGAGGAGCGCCGCGCCTGGCTGCGCCGCATCCACGACCAGGACGGTACCGACGACACGGGGGGCGGTATCGAGCGCTGGTTGCGGCTCGGCGAGGCGGCCGGCCTCGCCCGCGAGGAGCTGTGGGACACCTCCCGGGTACCGCCCGCGGTGCGGTTCGCGGTGGAGGGATACGTCACCTTCTGCCGGCGCCGCCCGGTGCTGGACGCCGTCGCCGCCTCCTTGACCGAACTGTCCGCCCCGGACCTGATGCGCACCCGCATCGCCGCCTTCGAACGCCACTACCCGTGGATCGACCCGGCCGGCCTCGGCTACTTCCGTACCCGTGTCACCCAGGGCGCCCGGGACGCCGAGCAGGCCCTCGCCCTGGTCCTCGCCCGGGCCCGTATCCGCGAGGAGCAGCAACGGGCAGTCCAGGCACTGGAGTTCAAGTGTGAGGTGCTGTGGGCCCTGCTGGACGCGGTGGACCGGAGCGACCCATGACGTCATGGAGCCCCGTCCTCGCCCGCGGTGTGGTGTTGCGGCACGACCCGGTGCGGGGCGCCGACCTGTTGTTGCTGCCGGAGCGGGTGGTGGTGCTCGACGGCAGCGCGGGCGCGGTGCTGCAGCTGTGCGACGGCGTCCGGGACGTGGATGCCGTCGTCGCCGAGCTGGCCGTACGTCATCCCGCAGCGCCCGTCGCCGCCGAAGTCCCGGAATTTCTGGCCCGGTTACGGAAGGAGGGCTGCCTGAGATGACCGCGCCTCCCACACCTCCCGCACCTCCCTCTCCTCCCTGGGCCCTGCTCGCCGAACTCACCCACGCGTGCCCGCTGCGCTGCGGCTACTGCTCCAACCCGGTCGAACTGGTCGGTCGGTCAGCAGAGTTGTGCACGGAGCAGTGGTCGGAGGTCTTCCGGCAGGCCGGTGCCCTCGGTGTCGTCCACACCCATCTGTCCGGCGGCGAGCCGCTGCTGCGGCGCGACCTGCCCGACCTGGTGGCCGCCGCCGACCGCGTGGGCCTGTACACCCAGCTCGTCACCAGCGGAGTGGGCCTCGGTGAGCGGCGGCTGGCCGAGCTGACCGGGGCCGGGCTGCGCAGTGTGCAGTTGTCGGTGCAGCACGCCGACCGCGCAGCCGCCGAACGCATCGCCGGAGCACGGTCGTTCACCGCGAAGGAACGCTCCGCCCGGCTGGTTCGCGAGGCCGGACTGCCCCTCGGGCTGAACGCCGTCCTGCACCGCGGCAACCTGGACGACCTCGACGGCCTGATCCGGCTCGCGCTCGACTGGGGTGCCGACCGGATCGAGCTGGCGAACACCCAGTACCACGGCTGGGCGGCCCGCAACCGCGCCACGCTGCTGCCCACGCCCGCCCAGGTCGACCGGGCCCGGACCCGAGTGGCCCACTGGCGCGAACGACTCGGCGGCACACTGGAGTTGGTGTGGGTGGCCCCCGACCTGGTGGACGCCACTGCGAAACCCTGCATGGGCGGATGGGGTGTCGTCTCGCTCACCGTCGCCCCGGACGGCACGGTGCTGCCGTGCCCGGCGGCCGGAACCCTGCCCGGCCTGGACCCGCCGAACGTGTCGCACCACGAACTGGCCTGGATCTGGCGGGAGTCGAGGGCCTTCAACGCCTTCCGGGGCGAGACCTGGATGCCCGAACCGTGCCGCGGCTGCGCCCTGCGCACCGTCGACCACGGCGGCTGCCGCTGCCAGGCATACGCCCTGACCGGCGACGCAACCCGCACCGACCCCGCCTGCCGACACGCCCCGGACCGCCCACTGGTCGACGCGATGGTCCACGGCGCGGCCGACAGCGCGTATCCACCCGTGCACGTCTACCGAGGGGGAGGCCGGTGAGAGGCCGGTGCTTGCGGGCCGTGCTGTCCGGCGCCCCCCGCCCGCGCCCCGGTCCCGTCTGCCGGGATGCGCCGGGCCGCTCTCTGGTCGATGCGACAGTCCACGGCGCGGCCGACACCGCATATCGACATGTGTACGTCCATCGAGAAGGAGGACCATGAGACGCCGACGCCGGCGGGTCGCGCTGACCGCAGCCACGCTCGCCACCGCCGTCCTGACCGCGTTGCCCGCCGCCGTATCCCCGGCGAGCGCCACCCCCGTACCCTTCGCGCCGGCCCCGGCGTCCCGCCCCGCCGCCGCCCCCGACTGGTCCATGGCCGTCGTGGACTCCACCATGGCGCGCTACACACCGGCCACCATCGGCGGCTGGTCGTACCCCGTGGGTCTGTATCTCTACGGCCAGTACCTCGTGTACCGGCGCACCCATGACGCGCGCCTGCTCGCCTACATCAAGGCCTACGTCGACCGGTTCGTGCACAGCGACGGCACGATCGACCAGACCTTCAACAGTCTCGACAGCATGCAGGCGGGCCGGCTGCTGGTGATCCTGCACCACGACACCGGCCAGGACCGCTACGGCAGGGCCGCGAGGAAGATCCGCGACCGCCTGAACAGCTATCCGCGTACCTCCGACGGCGGCTTCTGGCACGCCGACACCAGCAGCCGGGCCCACCAACTGTGGGCGGACGGCGCCTACATGGTGAACCCGTTCCTGGTCGAGTACGGCAGGGAGTTCAGCGACAGGGCCTACACGAGCGGCGAGGCCGCCAGGCAGCTGTCCGTCTACGGCGGTCATCTCCAGGTGGCGAACGGCCTGTTGCGGCACGCCTACGACGAGTCGAGGTCGGCGAGCTGGGCCGACCCGGCCACCGGTCTCGCCCCGGAGCACTGGTGCCGTGCCGTCGGCTGGTACGCCATGGCGCTGGTGAACGTCCTCGACGCGATCCCCGCCGACCAGCCCCGGCGTCCCCAACTGCTTGGCATCCTGCGGACGTTGGCCTCGTCCCTGGAGAAGTACCAGGACCCGGCGTCCGGGCGCTGGTTCCAGGTGATGGACAAGGGCTCCCGGGCGGACAACTGGACCGAGACCTCCTGCTCCAGCATGTTCGCCTTCACCCTCTCCCGCGGGGTCCAACAGGGCTATCTGGACCCGCACTTCAACGCAGTCGCCCGGCGCGGCTACCAGGGCGTGCTGGCCCGGCTGTCGGTCGGCGCGGACGGCCGTACGAACCTGGCCGACATCTCCGTCGGCACCAACGTCGGCGACTACGCGTACTACGTCGGCCGCCCCCGGGCCACCAACGACTTCCACGGCCTCGGGGCCTTTCTGATCATGAACGAGCAACTGCGAGGTGATTCAGTGTCATGAGCACATCCAGAAGGGCTGTGCTCGGCGCCGCGCTCGGCGGCGCCGCGGCAGCCGCGACCGGCCTGCCCGCCACCGACGCCCACGCCGCCTCCTGGCAGCTGAAGTGGTCGCCGTCGGCGCGCACCGACGGGCTCCGTGCCTTCGAGACCGTCGAGGACGACCGCGCGCACTCCCACCCGGCGGGCCATCCGCACATCTTCGCCACCGGCGACAACTGGCGCTTCAACATGCACACGGTCGACCGGGACACCTCCACCGACCGCCAGCGCCAGGAGGTCACCGGCCTGCGCACCGGCGCCGACAGCTACCTGAAGTGGACCGAGGGCCAGACCTGGCGGCTCACCTACTCGATGTACATCCCGAGCACCCTCAGGGCAACGACGACCTTCACCCACATCATGCAGATGAAACAGCCCGGCGCCGGCACCTCCCCGATCGTCGTGCAGTCCCTGCGGCGCGTGAACGGGGTGCAGACCATCGAACTCCGGCTCGCGATCGACGACATCCTCGTCGGTCGTACGAACCTCGACCCGCTGCACGACACATGGGCCGACGTCGACTTCCAGATCAAGATCGGCAACGGCTCGGCCGGCTCCGTCCGCTGGACCCTCAAGAGCGGTTCCACCACCGTCGTCGACACATCCAGGTCCGGTGTCGACACCTTCCTCGCCGACCGGGTGCGCCCCAAGTGGGGCATCTACCGCTCCCTCGGCGACACCTCCGGTTCCCTGCAGGACACCTACCTGCTGCTCACCAACCTCCGCGGCTACCAACTCGCCTGAAGGAGCCGTCCTCGTGAAACCCCGCATCGCCGACCCGAGACGGGCGGCGGCGATCCTGCTGTGCGTCCTCGCCGTCGTCCTCGGCCTCGCCCACCCCGCCGCCCTCGCCGCCCCGCACCCCGCCACGCCCCGTCCGGCAACCGTTTACGACGTGCGCGACTACGGCGCCAAGGGCGACGGCTCCACCAACGACACCCCCGGCATCGACAAGGCCATCACCGCCGCCAACGCAGCCGGCGGCGGGACGGTCCGCTTCCCGGCCGGCACCTACAGGTCCGGCAACACCATCCACATGAAGAGCCATGTGACGCTCCAGGTCGACAAGGGCGCCACCCTGCAGGGCTCCTCCTCCGGCACCTACGACCCGCCAGAGTCCAACCCGAACGACAAGTACCAGGACTACGGGCACAGCCACTTCCACAACGCGATGATCTACGGCGACCGGCTGACCGACATCGGCTTCACCGGCGGCGGGGTCATCGACGGCGCCGGAAACCTGATCACCGGCAACCCGAAGTCCGGCCAGGCCGACAAGATCCTCTCGCTGACCCGCTGCGACGGGCTCCGGCTCGGCGACGGTCTCACCCTGCGCCGCGGCGGCCACTTCGCCGCCCTGATCAACGGCTGCACGAACGTCGTCTCCGACCACCTGACCATCGACACCGCGAGCGACCGCGACGGCTGGAACGTCATCTCCACTACCAATGTCACGATCACCAACTCGCACATCGCCGCCAACGACGACGCCCTGGTCTTCAAGAGCGACTACGCCCTCGGCGCCAGGCTCCCCAACGGCCATGTGAGCGTGAGCGATTCGGTGCTGTCGGCGCGCTGCTGCAACGCCCTGATGTTCGGCTCCGAGACCTGCGGCGACTTCTCCGACTACCAGTTCGAGAAGATCCGTATCGAGGGCGCCGGCAAGTCCGGGCTCGGCATGGTCTCCATGGACGGCGCGAGGATCTCCGACGTCCACTACCGCGACATCACCATGGCCGACGTGCACTCGCCGATCATGGAGAAGATCGGCACGCGGAAGCGGTGCGGAAACAGTCCCGGCGTCGGCTCGATCAGCGACATCACGTACGACGGCATCACGGCCACCGGCAACAGCCCGTCCTTCAGCCCGACCCTGTGGGGCGAGGACGGCCACCGCATCAGCAACGTCACCTTCAACAACGTCAACATCACCGTCCCGGGCGGGAACGGCACCATGTCCACCGGTGTGCCGAGCAACGACCCGAAGGACTACAACCCCAAGAGCATCGGGACCCGGCCGGCGTACGGCTGGTACCTGCACGATGCCGACGGCGTCACCTTCACCGACAGCTCCGTGAGGTTCGCGGCGGACGACGGCCGCCCCGCCCTCATCGCCAACGCGGCGAGCGGTGTCCGGTTGACCCGGTTCACCGCGCAGAAGGGCGGCAACTCGCCGCACGACCTCGGGTTCCAGTCCGTCACCGGCTACTGCGTCAGCGACAGCCACGCCACCAACGGCGGTGCCCTCCGCGTCTCGGCCACCGGATCCAGTCAGAACTGCGCCGCCCCGGTCCGCCCGGGCGACGTCGAGAACCCCCGCCAGGCCTTCCTCCGCGCCTCCGTCGGCGGCCTCTTCCTGCACTGGGGCCTGCGCACCGCCCCCGCGCACACCAGCTGCACCGCCTGGGAGAAGGACGTCACCAGCGGCGGCTGGACGCCGGACTACTGGGTGAACGAGGCGCGGAAACTGCACACGCAGTACATCGTGCTGGCGACCTTCCACAGCCGGCTCGGCTACGCCCGCCCGTGGCCGTCGAAGATCCCCGGTTCCTGCTCCACCAAGCGGGACTTCCTCGGTGAGCTGATCAACGCGGCCAAGGCCAAGGGCATGAAGGTCATCCTCTACATGACCGACGACCCCCAGTGGCACGGCGACGGCGGCCACGAGTGGCTCGACTCGGCCGCCTACTCCGCCTACAAGGGCCGACACATCGACCTCACCACCCGCGACGGCTTCGGGCAGTTCTCGTACGACAACTTCTTCGAGGTCATGGACCGTTACCCCGACCTCGGCGGCTTCTGGATCGACAACGACAACGCGTACTGGCAGAGCCACAACCTCTACGCGCAGATCTATCAGAAGCGCCCGAACTACACGCTCAGCAACAACAACGAGGACACGCCGATCATGGACATGATCAGCAATGAGCAGAAGACGGGCATGACGCCCGCTTACGACTACCCGCAGGCGATCTACACCGCCCAACCCCGCCTGACCGAGGCCGACTTCAAGCTGCCGTCGACCGGCGCCTGGTGGTACGACGGCACGAACCCGACCGTCGACAGGATGCTCACGCTCGGCCGGCTGATCACCAACGCCGGCTCCTCGGTGAAGGCGCTCATGGCGGAGACCGCCCAGGTCGACGGGAAGTTCCCGTCGAACCAGGCGGACTTCAACAACTTCGCGAACTCCTACCTCGACAAGATCTGGGAGTCCCTGCACGGCACCGAGGGCGGCGGCTACATGTACGGCGGCCTCAAGCCCGGCTTCTGGAACGACGGCGCCCACGGCGTCACCACCATCGCCAAGGACGACCCGGACCGGCAGTACCTCCACGTCCTGACCCCGCCGAGCACCGGCACCCTGCGCATCGGTGACAACGGTTACCGCATCGCCTCGGTCACCAACCTCCGCACCGGCGCGCCGGTTTCCTGGTCGCAGTCCGGCGGCGTGCTCACCCTCACCGGCCTCGGCGCCTGGGACCCGTACGACACCGTCTTCAAGGTGATCACCGCGGGGCGCCAGGGCATCGCGACCGGAGTCAACGTCACCGCGAGCACATCCGCGAGCGGCCACCCCGGCTCCGCCGCCGGCGACGGCGACTACCTCACCTACTGGGACAACGACAAGACGCTCCCGGTGAACCTCACCTTCGACCTCGGCACGGCGCAGAAGGTGCAGTACATCGGGCTGAACCAGCGCGAGGACTCCGTCGCCTACGCCCGCTCCGCCACCGAGCAGTCCGCGCGGATCAAGGCCTACAAGGTCTACCTCAGCGACGACGGCAGGAACTGGGGCAGCCCGGTGAAGAGCGGCCAACTCGCCAGCGCTCGCGGGATCCAGGTCATCGACCTGCCCGCCACGACGGCCCGCCACGTCCGCCTCGAGATCGACTCCACCTGGGCCGCCTCCAGCGACACCGCCCGCTACCAGCGGCTGCGGATCGACGAGGCCTGGATCGGTACCTCCTACGCCACACCCGCCCCGAAGGGACGTCCATGACCCGGCTCAGAACCCTCACGACGGCGACGGCCGGGCTGCTCGTGGCCGCCGCGGTGCCCCTCGCCGGTGCCACCCATCCCGCTGCCGCCTCCGACAACGGCCAGTCCCTGCGGCCCGCCATGGGCTGGAGCAGCTGGAGCTTCGTACGCCGACAGCCGACCGAGGCGACGATCGAGGCACAGGCCGACGCGCTGGCGTCGAACGGCCTGAAGGACCACGGATTCGTCCAGGTCAACCTCGACGACTTCTGGCAGACATGCGATGCAAACGGTTTCACGGTCGACTCGTACGGCCGCTGGGCCGTGGACACCGCCAAGTTCCCCGACGGCATCAAGGCTCTCGCCGACCACGTCCACGCCAAGGGCCTGAAGTTCGGCTTCTACGTCACCCCCGGCATCGCGAAGAACGCCGTCCTGGAGAACACCCCGATCGAGGGCACTCCGTACCACGCGAAGGACATCGCGGACACCTCGAAGACGGAGAAGAACTACAACTGCAAGAACATGTACGCCATCGACTACTCCCGGCCCGGCGCCCAGGAGTTCGTCAACTCGTGGGCCAGGCAGTTCGCTTCATGGGGAGTGGACTACCTGAAGATCGACGGCGTGGGCAGCCAGGACGTCCCCGACGTCCAGGCCTGGGACAAGGCCCTGCGGGCCACCGGCCGGCCCATCACCTTCGCCCTGTCCAACAACCTCCCCCTCGACCACGCCACCACCTGGCGCGCGCTCGCCAACAGCTGGCGCACCCAGGGTGACGTCGAGTGCTACTGCGGGCCGGGCCCCCATGGAAGCGGTTACCCGCTCACGAACTGGTCCCATGTCTCCGCCCGCTTCGACTCGGCCGCCGCCTGGCAGCCGTACGCCGGGCCCGGCGGCTGGAACGACCTGGACTCCCTGGAGATCGGCAACGGCGACCGGGCGGGACTCACCGCCGACCAGCGCCGCTCCCAGTTCACGCTGTGGTCGATGGCGGCGGCACCGCTGCTGCTGGGCACCGACCTGACCCACCTCGACCCCGTCGACAAGGCGATGCTCACCAACGACCGGCTGATCGGCGTGGACCAGGACGGGGTCGCGGCGAGACGGATCGTGAACAGCGGTGTCCAGCAGGTCTGGAGCAAGCGGGAGAGCAACGGCGACTACGTGGTGGCCCTGTTCAACACCGGAACCTCCGGCAGCGCCACGGTCACCGTGAACTGGTCCCAGGTCGGATTCACCGGCTCCGGGGACGTCACCGACCTGTGGTCCGGCTCCCACAAGGGCACGGTCACCGGCTCCTACCGCGCGACCCTGCGCCCCGGCGAGACCCGGCTCGTCCGGGTCAGGCCCACCGCCTCCGCCACGGCGCTCGCGGCGTCCCCCGGCATGGCCGTCGCCCCGTACGAGTACCTGGGCTGGGGCGATCCGCCGGACCCGACCCAGGTGATGTCGGCGACCGGAGTCAAGTGGTTCACCCTCGCCTTCGTCCTGTCCGACGGCACCTGCAACCCCAAGTGGGACGGCACCCGGCCGCTGACCGGCGGCAGCGACCAGGCCGCGATAGACCGTATTCGGTCCGCGGGCGACGACGTGATCGTCTCCGTCGGCGGCTGGAGCGGCGCCAAGCTGGGGGAGAGGTGTTCCAGTGCCTCCGCACTGGCCGGCGCCTACCAGAAGGTGATCAACGCGTACAGGCTGCGGGCGCTGGACATCGACATCGAGAACACCGAGTGGTCGAACGCCACCGTCCGCCAACGTGTCGTGGACGCCCTGAGGACCGTGAAGGCGAACAACCCCGGCCTGAAGACGGTCATCACCTTCGGCACCACCACGTCCGGGCCCGACGCCACCGGCGTCGACATGATCCAGCGGGCGGCCAGGTCCGGGCTGGCGAACGACGTCTGGTGCGTCATGCCGTTCGACTTCGGCGGCGGCACCACGAACATGGGCACCCTGACGACGCAGGCCATGGAGGGTCTCAAGGCCCGGGTCAAGGCGGCCTACGGCTATGACGACGCCACCGCCTACGCCCACATCGGTCTGTCGTCGATGAACGGGAAGACCGACGACTCCGGTGAGCGCGTCCGCGTCGCCGACTTCCGGACCATGCTCGCCTACGCCCGGCAGCACCACATCGCGCGCCTCACCTACTGGTCCGCCAACCGCGACCGCCCCTGCGGCTCCGGCACCGACGGCGACTCCTGCAGCGGCGTGCCACAGCAGCCGTACGACTACCTCAAGGTCTTCACCCAGTACACGGGCTGAGGGGAAACAAGGGGAAACACCCATGCATCTGAAGAGAGTTCTGCCGTACGGGCTCGCCGCGGCCCTCGCTCTGCCCCTTGCCGGTCTGAGCCAGGGCACCGCCCTCGCCGCCACCGACTACCAGGCCGAGGACGCCCTGATTTCCCAGGGCACCGTGGCCGGCAACCACACCGGGTTCACGGGCACCGGTTTCGTCGACTACACCAACGTCAAGGGCTCCTATGTGGAGTTCACGGTCAGTGCCGCCTCCGCCGGTCCCGTCTCGGTCACCCTGCGGTACGCCAACGGCACCGCCGCCGACCGGCCGATGGACCTCTCCGTCAACGGCACCGTCGTCGCGCCCGCCGTCTCCTTCCCGGGCACGGCGGACTGGAACACCTGGGCCGCCACATCGGTCAACGTCACCCTGAAGGCGGGCACGAACAGGATCCGGGCCACGGCCACCACGGCGAACGGCGGCCCCAACCTGGACCGCATGAGCCTCGGCACACCGTCCGACACCCAGGCCCCCACCCGCCCCGGGCAGCCCTCCTGCTCGGACATCGGCGAGGACCACCTGACCCTGTCCTGGGGCGCGTCGACCGACGACGTCGGCGTCGCGGCGTACGACCTCTACGAGCACGGCAACAAGATCGGCGAGGCGCCCGGCAGCACGACCTCGAAGACGCTGACCGGACTCGCCCCGAACACCACCTACGACCTCACGGTCATCGCCCGCGACGCGGCCGGCAACACCTCGCCCGCCAGCCCGGTCGTCGACTGCACCACCAGGCCCAGCTCCGACACCACACCGCCGACCGCCCCCGGTACCCTGCACACCGCCGACATCACCTCGAACACGGTCGACCTGACCTGGGGCGCCTCGACCGACGACCGCGGTGTCACCGCCTACGACGTGCGCAGCGACACCACCGTCTACAAGACCGTCACCAGCGGCACGTCCACCACGCTCACCGGGCTCGCCTGTGACAGCCCCTACAGCCTGAACGTCGTCGCCCGTGACGCCGCCGGCAATGTCTCCGCGCCGAGCAACACGGTCACCTTCACCACCAGGGCCTGCGCCACCGACGGCGGTGTCCCGTCGTCCATCGCCACCCTCTCCACGGGCTGGACCATCCCCTGGGGCACCTACTGGATGCCCGACGGACAGTCCGCCCTGGTCACCGAGCGGGACGACTTCCGGGTGTGGAAGCTGACCAGGAACGGCACGAAGACACAGGTGGGGACCGTCCCCAACGCCGTCACCACCAACGGCGAGGGTGGCCTGCTCGGCGTCGCCGTCGACCCCGGGTGGGAGACCGACCACTACGTCTACTTCATGCACACCGCCGCCGAGGGCAACCGGGTCGTCCGCATGACCTACGACGGGACGACACTCAGCGACTACAAGGTGCTGCTGCAGGGCATCAAGAAGAACCGCTACCACAACGGCGGCCGCCTTGCCTTCGGCCCCGACGGCTATCTGTACGTGTCCACCGGCGAGGCCCAGCAGCCCGACCTCGCGCAGGACAGGAACTCCCTCAACGGCAAGATCCTGCGCATGACCACCGACGGAAGGCCGGCCCCCGGCAACCCCTTCGGCAATTACGTCTACTCCTTGGGCCACCGCAACCCGCAGGGCCTCGCCTTCGACCGCAACGGGCGGCTCTGGGAGGCGGAGTTCGGCAACAGCTCCAAGGACGAACTCAACCTCATCAAGCCCGGCGCGAACTACGGCTGGCCCATCTGCGAGGGCAGCTGCAACGTCGCCGGCATGACCAATCCCAAGGCCACCTGGAACGTCTCCGAGGCCTCGCCGAGCGGCATCGCCGTCGTCCGCAACGTGATCTACATGGCGTCCCTGCGCGGCGAACGCCTGTGGCGCATCCCCATCAACGGCGACACCGAGAGCGTCGGCACACCGAGCGCGTACTACGTCGGCACCTACGGTCGGCTGCGCACCGTGACCAAGGTGCCGGGCGCCGACCAGCTGTGGCTGTCCACCACCAACTGCGACAACAACGGAGGCGCCGCCGACGGGTCCGACAGGATCTTCAAGGTGACGATCAGTTGACGCCCCATCAGAAGAGTCACGTCCGGTAGAGCGCCTCGACCTCGTTGTCGTAGGCCTTCTCGATCGCCTTCCGCTTCAGCTTCAACGACGGTGTGAGCAGGCCGTGTTCCTCGGTGAAGGGCTGCGCCAGGATGCGGAAGGTACGGATCGACTCGGCCTGGGAGACGAGGGTGTTGGCGGCGACCACCGCCCGCCGCACCTCCGTCTCCAGGTCCGGGTCGCGCACCAGCTCGGCCGGCGTCATCCTCGGCTTCCCGCGCATCTGCAGCCAGTGCTCGACGGCCTCCTGGTCGAGGGTGACCAGGGCGGCGATGTAGGGCCGGTCGTTGCCGACGACGATGCACTGGTTGACCAGCGGATGCTCGCGGACCCGCTCCTCCAGCACGCCGGGGGAGACGCTCTTGCCGCCGGAGGTCACCAGGATCTCCTTCTTGCGGCCGGTGATGGTCAGATAGCCGTCCTCGTCGAGCGAGCCTAGGTCGCCGGTGGCCAGCCAGCCCTCGTGCAGGGTCTCGTCGGTGGCCTTCGGGTTGTTGAGATAGCCCTGGAAAACGTTTCCGCCGTGCAGCCAGATCTCCCCGTCGTCGGCGATGTGCACGGTGACGCCGGGGATGGCCTGGCCGACGGTGCCGTAGCGGGTGCGCTCGGGCGGGTTGGCGGTCGCCGCGGCCGTCGACTCGGTCAGGCCGTAGCCCTCGTAGATCTGCACACCGGCGCCCGCGAAGAACAGGCCCAGCCGGCGGTCCATCGCCGAACCGCCGGACATCGCGTTGCGGATCCGCCCGCCCATCGCCGCACGGACCTTGGAGTACACGAGCTTGTCGAAGAGCTGGTGCTGCATGCGCAGCCCCGCCGATGGGCCGGGCCCGGTGCCCCACGCCTTGGCCTCCACGGCGTCCGCGTACTTCACCGCGATGTCGACCGCCTTCTCGAACGGCCCGGACCTGCCTTCCTTCTCCGCCTTCCGGCGGGCCGCGTTGAACACCTTCTCGAAGATGTACGGCACCGCGAGGATGAAGGTCGGCCGGAAGGCCTGCAGGTCGGGCAGCAGGGCGGCGGCGTTCAGCTGCGGCTGGTGCCCGAAGCGGACCCGGCCGCGGATCGCGGCGACCTCCACCATCCGCCCGAAGACATGCGCGAGCGGCAGGAACAGCAGGGTGGAGGCTTCGTCGTCCTTCTTGGTCTGGAACACCGGCTGCCAGCGCTCGATCATCGTGTCCGCCTCGTACATGAAATTGGCGTGCGAGAGGACACAGCCCTTGGGGCGGCCGGTGGTGCCGGAGGTGTAGATGATCGTGGCGACGGAATCCGGGGTGACCGCCTGCCGGTGCCGGTGCACCAGCTCGTCGTCCAGATGCGCCCCGGCGTCGTACAGCTCCTGTACGCAGCCGGAGTCCAGCTGCCACAGCTGGCGCAGCTGGGGGAGGCGGTCGATGACGGTGGCGATGGTCATCGCGTGGTCCTCGTGCTCCACGATCGCCGCGGACACCTCGGCGTCGTAGAGCATCCAGAAGCACTGTTCCGCCGAGGACGTGGGGTAGACGGGCACCACCTGGGCGCCGATCGACCACAGGGCGAAGTCGAACAGGGTCCACTCGTAGCGGGTGCGGGACATGATCGCGACCCGGTCGCCGAAGCGGATGCCGCGCGCGAGGAGCCCCTTTGCGAGGGCCAGGACCTCGTCGCGGAACTCGGCGGAGGTGACCTCGCGCCACTGCCCGGCGGCGTCCTTGCGGCCGAGGGCGATGTGGGTGGGGTCCGTCCGGGCATGCTCGAAGACCGCGTCGGCCAGACCGCCCACCGGCGGTGCCGACGTGAGCGGCGGGTTGGTGAACTCGCGCAATCCTCGCTCCCCGGTCCTCACTGCTTGGTCACGCCCGTGATACGCGGCACAGCGCGGTGAAAGCTACCCCACGCCGTCACCGGGCGGGAGGGGGTCGGAAACCGAGCAAACGTCACGTTTCCCCCGGGCGGGTACGGGAAAATGCCCGCACATGGGGAAGGGCCGGACACGATACTGACGGGTCAGTAAGTTCCGGTCCCGTAATCTCCACCGAATCTGTACGCGCCGATTACGGCACACCCCGTACCAATCAGCGCAAACAAGGCGTGGACCAGGCCCGGCAGACGCACCTCGTCGAGGGCGGCCCCGGAGCACCTCCCGGAACCGCCCTCGACGCCGCGCCCCGTGGTCAGCGGTGCACCGGCACCGCCTCCTCCGCCTCCGCCCCGGCGGCCTTCCGCTGCGCGGGCCGGTCCGCCCGCACGAGCAGCAGCACCAGCGCGCCCGCGGCCATGCCCGCGAGCCCCGCCACCACCAGCGCCCCGTTCAGGCCGGAGGCGAACGCGGCGCGCAGGGTGTGCTCCGGGAAGCCGCCGCGCAGCGCACCGGCTCCGCCGCCGGCCAGGGCGTGGGCCGCGCCGCTGGGCAGCGGGCCGGTCATCCGCGCGGTGAGCAGCGTGCCGAAGACGGCCACGCCGAGCGCGTACCCGAGCTGCCGGACGGTGTTCACCGCACCGCCCGCCATCCCGGCCCGCTCCGGCGGCACCGCGGCCAGCGCGGCTCCGGCCACCGTCGGACCGACGAACCCGGTGCCGGCGCCGACCAGCACGAACCCGGGCACCAGAGCCGTCCAGGAGGCACCCGCGTCCAGGACGGCCTGGCACAGGTTGCCGGTGCCGATCAGCAGCAGGCCGCCGCCTATGGTGAGCCGCGCCGGCACTCCGTGCAGCAGCCGGCCCACCAGCACGGCCACGAGCATCGCCGCCACCGTCATCGGGAGCAGCGTGAGCCCGCCGCGCACCGGCGACATTCCCAGCAGCGTCTGCATCCAGATCGACAGGTACGGCGTCACGCCGAAGGCCGCCCCGTTGAAGGCGAACGCCCCCAGCAACACCCCGACGAACGCGGGCCGCCGCAGCAGGGCCAGGTCCAGCAGCGGATGGGCGGCGCGCCGCTCCACCACCACGAACAGCACCAGCGCCAGCGCCGCGCAGCCGAACGCCGCGAGCGCCCCCGGCGCCGTCCAGCCGTCCTCGCCGGCCCGCACCACCGCGTACGTCACCCCGCCCCCGAAGCCGGCGAACGCGGCCATGCCCGCCCAGTCCACCCGCATGCCCCGCGGCCCCCGGGACTCGGGCACCACCCGCAGCGTCAGCCACACCTCGACGACGCTCACCGGCAGGTTCACGAAGAAGATCCACCGCCAGCCGGGACCCTCGGTGAGCAGCCCGCCCAGCACCGGGCCGACCGCCGCCGCCCCGCCGCTCACCGCGCCCCACACGCCGAGCGCCGCCGACCGCTGCCTGCCCTGGTAGACCGAGCCCAGCAACGGCAGCGTCGTCGCGAACATCGCGGCCGCGCCCACCCCCTGCAGCGCCCGTGCCGCCACCAGCACGGCCGGCCCCGTCGAGATCCCGCACAGCAGCGAGGCCGCCGCGAACAGCAAGACGCCCGCCACATGCACCCGGCGGCGTCCGAGAATGTCGGCGGCGGCCCCCGCCCCGAGCAGCAGCGCGGCCAGCGCGAGCGCGTAGCCGTCCACCACCCACTGCAGATCACCCAGCGACGCGTGCAGCGAAGCGGCCATGTCCGGCAGCGCCACCACCACGATCGTCACGTCCAGCAGCAACATGAACGTGCCCAGGCACACGGCCGTGAGCGTCCCCCAATTGCGCATGTCCTCCCACTCCCCACAATTCCGTACGACGGCGTTCGATCGCTCCGTACGATGGCCCCGGCACGGCCGATCGGATGCGTGTGCCTCGTACAACCGGTGGAATCCGACAGGAGGGCACGTGCTGGGGATGGAATCCGACAAGCTGGACCTGCTCGACCTGCAGCTGTTGTCCGCACTGGAGGTCGACGCCCGGGCCTCCTTCAGCCGCATCGCGTCCGTGCTCGGCGTCTCCGACCAGACGATCGCGCGCCGCTACCGGCGCCTGTGCGCGGAAGGAGGCCTGCGCGTGATCGCCGTGCGGGACGGCTACGTGCTGGGCCAGGACCAGTGGATGCTGCGGATCCGCTGCGCCCCGGACGGCGCCCTGGCCATCGCGCAGGCTCTCGCCAAGCGCCCCGACACCTCCTGGATCGGCCTCGCCTCGGGCGGCACCGAGGTGCTGTGCGTGACTCGGCCGCGTCATCCGGGCGACCACGACGACCTGCTGCTCGGCAGACTGCCGCGCACCCCGAGCGTGGTCGAGATCCGCGCCCACCAGCTCCTGCACCGCTTCTACGGCGGTGCCGCCGGCTGGACCAGCAAGTTCGGCGCCCTCACCGACGAGCAGATCGCCGCTCTGCGCCCCGCCCTCGAAGCCGTCCCCGGACCGCCCCGCCTCGAACCCGAGGACGAACCCCTGCTGGCGGTGCTGGAACGCGACGGCCGCGCCTCGTACCCGCGACTGCAGCGGGCGACGGGCCGCTCCGAGTCCTCGCTCAAGCGCCGGCTGGCGCAGTTGCGCGCCTGCGGGGCGGTGTACCTCGACACCGAGTACCAGACGGAGACACTCGGCTACCCCGTCGCCGCCCTCCTGTGGATCACCGCCGCCCCGGCCGCTCTGCACTCCGTCGGCGAGGCCCTGGCCCGGCACGAGGAGACGGCCTGGGTCTCCGCGACGGCCGGACCGTCCAACCTCCTGGTCACCGCGCTGGCCCGCAGCACCGCCGGTCTCTACGCCTACCTCAGCGGTCCCCTCGGACAGCTGGAGGGAGTGCAGCACGTGGAGACCACGCCGTTCCTGCGCCGGGTCAAGCAGCTGACGTACCCGGTGCCCCGCTGACGGCTCTCAGCCACCCCGCCGCCGCAGCCGCTCCCCGCCCGCCAGGACGGCCGTGGCCAGCGCGCTCGCCGCCTCCTCCGCCGTGCCCCGGCGCCGGCCGTGGACGAGGACGAAGTCGACCTTGCCCAGGTCGGGCAGCCCGGCGCGGTCCGGCAGACGGAAGAGGCCGGGCGGGACCAGGCGCCGGGAGTGGGCCATCACGCCGAGCCCGGCGCGGGCCGCCGCGATCAGTCCGTTGAGGCTGCCGCTGGTGCATACGATCCGCCAGTCGCGGCCCTCGCGCTCCAGCGCGTGAAGCGCGCGGGCCCGGGTGATGCCGGGCGGCGGATACACGATCAGCGGGACGGGCCGGTCCGCGTCCAGGCGCAGCCGCTCGGCGCCGATCCACACCAGGTCGTCGCGCCAGACCAGTTCGCCCCGGGGATCCTCCGGGCGCCGCTTGGCCAGCACCAGGTCCAGCTTCCCGGCGGCCAGCTGCTCGTGCAGGGTGCCGGACAGCTCCACGGTCAGCTCCAGGTCGACCTCCGGATGGTCGTAGCGGAAGGCCTCCAGGATCTCCGGCAGCCTCGTGAGCACGAAGTCCTCGGACGCGCCGAACCGCAGCCGGCCGCGCACCCGGGTGCCGGTGAAGAACGCCGTCGCCTGCTCGTGGACCTGCAGGATCCGGCGCGCGAAGCCCAGCATCGCCTCGCCGTCCTCGGTCAGCTCCACCGCATGGGTGTCCCGGGTGAAGAGCTGCCGCCCGGTTGCGTCCTCCAGCCGGCGCACATGCTGGCTGACCGTGGACTGGCGCAGCCCCAGCCGGCGCGCGGCCTGCGTGAAGCTCAGGGTCTGGGCCACGGCGAGGAAGGTGCGCAGCTGCGTCGGGTCGTACACGCCTGCCAGGCTACCTGGCTATCGCGAAACGTGATGACAGTCAGAGTGGTGTGCGGGATTCCCGATCGGTGTGCCGTGGAGCACGATGGAGGGGGCCCCTGGGGGCCCGCGAACGAACGGAACGGAGCACTGTGAAACGCCTGTCCTGGCCGGGTTGGATGCCGGTCGACCCGTACATCGTGCTGCTGATCGGGACGGTGGGCCTCGCGGCGTTGTTCCCGGCCCACGGCACCGCCGCGCATGCCGCCTCCGGTGCCTCCACGGCCGCGATCGCCTTCCTCTTCTTCCTCTACGGCGCCCGGCTCTCCACGAGGGAGGCGGTGGACGGACTGCGCCACTGGCGGCTCCACGTCACCGTGCTGGTCTGCACGTTCGTTCTCTTCCCGGTGTTCGGGCTGGCGGCGCGCGCCCTGGTGCCCGTACTGCTGACCCAGCCGCTCTACCAGGGACTGCTGTTCCTGACGCTCGTGCCGTCCACGATCCAGTCGTCCATCGCGTTCACCTCGATCGCCCGCGGAAACGTGCCCGCGGCGATCTGCGCGGGCTCCTTCTCCTCCCTCGTCGGCATCGTCCTGACCCCGCTGCTGGCGGCCGGGCTGCTCGGCAACAGCGGCGGGGGGTTCTCCGCCGACTCCCTGGTCAAGATCGTGCTCCAGCTGCTGGTGCCGTTCCTGGCGGGGCAGGTGCTGCGGCGCTGGATCGGTGGGTTCGTCGCCCGGCACAAGAAGGTCCTCGGGCTGGTCGACCGCGGCTCGATCCTGCTGGTCGTCTACACCGCCTTCAGCGAGGGCATGGTCCGGGGCATCTGGCACCAGGTCAGCCCCGCCCGGCTCGGCGGACTGCTCGCCGTCGAGGCCGCACTGCTCGCCGTGATGCTCCTGCTGAGCTGGTACGGCGGCAGGGCGCTCGGCTTCGGCCGGGAGGACCGGATCGCCATCCAGTTCGCCGGCTCGAAGAAGTCCCTGGCCTCCGGGCTGCCCATGGCCAGTGTCCTGTTCGGCGCCCACGCCTCCCTCGCCGTGCTGCCGCTGATGCTGTTCCACCAGATGCAGCTGATGGTGTGCGCGGTCATCGCCAAGCGCCGGGCCCGGGACCCGGAGGAGGCCCCGGGCGTCGTCGGCGGGTCAGCGGCTCACCTGGTCCAGGGGCAGCCACAGGACCGTGTCCTTCGGTGACCGCAGCGCCCTGGGATCCGCCAGCTCCGCGTCGGTGAGGGCCCGGTCCCAGACGTGCACCTCGTCGATGGCGCCGGTGAAGAAGGCCCGGCTGTCCATGCGCTGACCGATGTGCACGCCGAAGGGGGAGTTGCGGCTCACCGAGCCCGGTACGTCGGCGACGGACCACTGCACACCGTCGACGAACAACGCCAGCCGCCCTCCGCCCCGGCGCAGCACGAGGTGATGCCACTGGCCGTCGTTGTATGCGGTATCCGTGCGCACATACGCGGTCTGCGGCGCGATCGCCCCGTCCCGTACCGTGATCAGCCCCTGTATGCGGTGGTTCGCGGGCTCCCCGCGCACCCACACCTGCGGCTGGGTGGTGCCGACCCCGCCCATCCACAGCAGGGGCTGCTCCCCGGTCGTGGCCGTGTACCGGAACCACAGGGACGCCGTGAAGCCCCTCGTCCCCAGGGGCAGTTCGGGGCGGAAGGGCAGGCGTAGGGCGCCGTCGGTGCCGTCGAACCGCAGCGCGCCACCGAAGACCCCGGCCGTCTCCTCGGCGCCGCCGAGCACCGCGGCCGGGCGGGCGTGCGGGGCGAGGTCGGCGGTGACCGGGTCGGGGCCACGGCGCGGGGCGAGCCAGTCCTCGGTGAAGCGGGCGAAGCGGATCTCGTCGCGTGCGTCCACCGCGCCGCCCTCGTAGACCAGCCCCACCGTGTCGGTGTCGAGACGAGCCATGTCGGAATAGCCGGACCAGTCCGTGGTGACGACCGTGCCACGGTCCACGCTGTCCCAGGTGCGGCCGCCGTCGTAGGAGGAGCGGATCATCATCGTGCGCCGCCGGTCGGGGTCGCCGGGGCAGGCCAGCAGCAGGCGGTCGCCCAGGCGCAGCAGCGAACCCTCCACCTGCGGGGCGTACAGGTCGGGCAGGTCGTGGAAGGGTGCGGTGAAGCTGCTCCCGCCGTCGCGGCTGACGGCCTGGGTGCGGTGGCCCAGGTCGGTGCCGTCCTGCTCGCGGCCGCTGACCAGGACGGAGCCGTCGCCGCGCTCGGCGAGGGCCAGTTCGGAGGGCTTCTGCCGGAAGGTGCCGTCGTCGGCGATGGGCCAGGTGTCGGTGGCGCCGATCCGCCAGTGGCCGCCGTGGTCGTCACTGACGATCAGCGCCGCGTGGTTGGCGGTGACCCGGGTGCCGTCCCAGGTCTCGGTGTTGACCCCGAAGACCAGCCGGCCCGCGTACCTGCCCTTGGTGAGCTGGATACCGTGTACCGGCCCGGTCGCGTACCAGGAGTTCCAGTCGGCGGGCAGGATCTCCGGGCTCAGGTCGCGCGGTACCGACCAGGTCCGTCCGTCGTCGTCGCTGTACTGCAGGTGCGGGGTGCGGTCGCAGGGGATCGAACAACTGGCGCTGTCGGTACGGCCGGTGTTGTACGTCTCCGCGAGCCAGACCCGGCCCGTTGCGCGGTCCACGATCGGCGCGGGGTTGCCGTGCGTGTCGCCGCCGCCGTCGTTGACCACCTGCAGCGAGCCCCAGGTGCGGCCGCCGTCGATGGAGCGCTTGAGCACGATGTCGATGTCGGCGGCGTCCCCGCAGTTGAGGACCCTGCCCTCGGCGAACGCCAGCAGCGTGCCGTCGGTCGCCCGCACGATGGACGGTATGCGGAAGCAGGCGTAGCCGGGGTCCTGGGAGGCCCTGAACAGGACCTGCTGCTCGAACTCGGGGTCGGCTGCGGGGGATTGGGCATGTGCCGGGTGCGGAGTTGCGAGCGGCACCAGGAGCAGCGCCGCCGCGGTGAGGGCGGCGGCGAGTACCGCTCTGAGACGGGCGCGGAGACCTGACGGCATGGTGCGACCTTGCCCTTCGTCGGAGGACATCCAGACATCCGCACATCCGGACATTCCATGTCCAACGCGCGCCCCAACGACGGTAGTTGGGGCCAGGTCGCCTCACAAGAAGCGTGCAGCACATGGAGCGCGTGCGGGGGCTACGGGCGCAGCACCACCTTGCCGAGGTTGGCCCGCCGCTCGATCGTCTCGTGCGCCTTCGCCGCGTCCTGAAGTGCGAACTCCGCGTGCACGGCGGGCTTCAGGGCGCCTTCGGCGAACAGCCGCCACAGCTCCCGGCGCCACTGCTCGTACAGGTCCGGCCGGCCGCGGGCGATCAGGGCCATCTGGAACCCGATCACCGATTTCGCGCCCACCAGCAGGTCGTAGGCCCGGACGGTGCCGCCGCCCGAGCTGTAGGCGACGAGGCGGCCGTGCGGGGCCAGGGCGGCGAGGGCGGGAGTGAGCAGGTCGCCGCCGACGGCATCCAGTACACAGTCGACGGGATCTCCCCAGCTGTCGTCGCCGTACCGAACGCAGTCGTCCGCGCCGAGCGAGCGGACGAAGTCCGCCTTCCCCGGGTCGGACACGGCCCCCATCACCCGCCCGGCACCCCGCGCCCGCGCCAGTTGCACGGCCAGGTGGCCGATCCCGCTGGCCGCCGCCGTGATGAGGACCGCCTCGCCCGGTGCCGCCCGCGCCGCCTCCAGTGCCCCGTACGCCACCAGGCCGCTGCGCACCAGTGCGATCGCGTCCACGGCATCGGCGCCGTCCGGGACGGGGGAGGCCATGGCCTCGTGCAGCAGGGCGAAGTCGGCGTACCCGTGCCCGAAGCACATCCCCGTCACCTGCTCGCCCGCCCGGAAGCGGGTCACGCCCTCGCCGACCGCCACCACCTCGCCGGCGATCTCGCCGCCCAGCGCGATCGGCTCGGCGGCCTCGGTGACCTTGCGAACCACGGGCAGGGTGACGCCGATCGCGGCGCAGCGCACCAGCAGCTCGCCGGGGCCGGGCTCGGGGACCGCCGCCTCCTCCAGGAACAGCGGTCCGCCGGTGGATTCGTATCGGACGCGACGCATCGCACACACCTCCAGGGCGGGTACGCCCGGCACCTCGATCGTTGGGAACACCCATGAACTCGTTGGGAGCCCCAACGGTAGCCGAGTTTCATTGGGAGGTCCAACGGTTTCTCGGATAGGCTGCCGACATGGCCGACGCACCCCTGCCCGCGATCCGCTCCCTGCCCAGCTGGCACCTCGGCCGAGCCGCAGCCCGGGGCCGTTCCCTGGTCGCCGGCGCGCTGGCGGCCGAGGGTCAGAAGATGTGGCACCACGTGGTCCTGTCCGCCGTCCGCGACCTCCAGCCCGTCGCCCAGGCCGACCTCGGCCGCAGCGTGGGCCTGGACCCCAAGGACCTGGTCGGCGTGCTCAACGACCTGCAGTCCGCCGGCCATGTCCTGCGCGCCCCCGACCCCAGGGACCGGCGCAAGAACGCCGTGTCCCTCACCGACGACGGCGCCCGCCTCCTGGTGCGCTGTGAGAAGGCGGCCCGCGAGGCCAACGACGAGCTGCTCGCCCCGCTGTCCGCCGCCGAACGCGATCAGTTCATGGGCCTGTTGATCCGGATTTCCGGCACGGACGGCTAACGGCGGCTAACGTTCCGTCATGACCGCAGCTTCCGTCCTCGACCCGCAGCGCACCGCCCTGGTCCTCGTCGACCTGATGGAACGCATCGTCGCGCTGCCCCTGGAACCCCGCAAAGGCACCGAAGTACTGGCCACCGCCGAAGAGCTGGCGCAGACCTTCCGCACCGCCGGAGCACCCGTCGTCCTCGTCCGGGTCGAACGCCCCTCGCTCGCCGACCAGCCGCCCGGCAGCGGACTCGTGCCCGGTCTCGCCAGGCACGGCGACCTGGAGGTGGTCAAGCGGACCATCGGCGCCTTCCAGGGCACCGGCCTGGACGAGCGGCTGCGCGAACGCGGCGTCACCACGCTGGTGTTCGGCGGCATCGCCACCAACCTCGGCGTCGAGTCCACCGCCCGCGCCGCCGCCGACCTCGGCTACGACCTCGTCTTCGTCGAGGACGCCATGGCGGCCTTGACCGCCGCCGAGCACGAGGCGTCCGTCCGGCTGGACTTCCCGAGACTGGGCACGGTGACGAGGGGGGCCGAGGTGACCTTCGCCCGACAGCGCCCAGCATGATCCGCCAGGGCCAGGGCCCGCCCCGGTGTCGAGAGGGCGAACGCACGCAGGCGCGAAGCGCTGAGCACGATCGGCCTCTCGACACCGGCTGAGGCGCCCCGAAGGCGTACGAAGCAATACGAACCAAAAAGAGTCAGCCCTGGGCGGCCGCCTCGCGCAGAGCGATGCGGTCCTCGCCCGCGTACACGTTCATCGAGCTGCCCCGCAGGAAGCCCACCAGCGTCAGACCCGCCTCGGCGGCCAGGTCCACCGCCAGCGAGGACGGCGCGGACACGGCCGCCAGCACCGGGATGCCCGCCATCACCGCCTTCTGCGCCAGCTCGAACGAGGCCCGCCCGGAGACCAGCAGGATCGCCCGCGACAGCGGCAGACCGCCGTTCTGCAGCGCCCGCCCGACCAGTTTGTCGACCGCATTGTGCCGGCCCACGTCCTCCCGTATGTCCAGCAGCTCGCCGTCCTCGGTGAACAGGGCCGCCGCGTGTAGGCCCCCGGTCCGGTCGAACACCCGCTGGGCCGCCCGCAGCCGGTCGGGGAGGCTCGCCAGCAGCTCCGGGGCGACCCGGACCGGGGGAGTGTCGGCGATCGGGAAGCGCGCGGTGGTGCGGACGGCGTCCAGGCTGGCCTTGCCGCACAGCCCGCACGAGGAGGACGTGTAGACGTTCCGCTCCAGGGTGAAGTCGGGGAGGGCGACGCCGGGCGCGGTCTTCACGTCGACCACGTTGTAGGTGTTCGAGCCGTCCACCGTCGCGCCCGCGCAGTAGACGATGTTCTGCAGATCGTCTGCAGTCGCCAGTACACCCTCGCTCACCAGGAAACCCGCCGCCAGCGCGAAGTCGTCGCCCGGGGTGCGCATGGTGATCGCGAGCGGTGTGCCATTGAGCCGGATCTCCAGGGGTTCCTCGGCGACGAGCGTGTCCGGCCGGGTGGAGAGTGCCCCGTCCCGGATGCGGAGGACCTTGCGTCGTTCCGTGACTCGTCCCATGTCCTGATCAGCCCCGGTTCTGTACGTGCTGGTAGCCGAAACGGCCCTTGATGCAGAGATTGCCGTGGGTCACCGGGTTGTCGTGCGGCGAGGTGACCTTCACGATCTCATTGTCCTGCACGTGGAGCGTGAGGGTGCAGCCCACTCCGCAGTACGCGCACACCGTGGACGTCCGCGTCTGCCGCGACTCGTCCCAGGTGCCCGCTGCCCGCTGCCCGCATGTCGAACTCCGTCTTCGGCGCGAGCGCCCCGGTCGGGCACACCTCGACGCAGTTCCCGCAGTACACGCACGCCGAGTCGGTGAGCGGGGCGTCGTGCTCGACGGCGATCCGCGCGCCGAAACCGCGCCCGGCGACCGAGATGGCGAAGGTGTTCTGCCACTGGTCGCCGCAGGCGTCGACGCACTTGCAGCACAGGACGTGCCGCCACCCGAGCCGAACGCCACCGACAGGCCCGCGACGCTCGGCGCGTGACAGGTCCGGTTGCAGGCGTCGACGTTGTGGGTGCCCATGACGACCCGGGCGAACTTCTGCGCCACGTAGTTCGTCTCGTTGGTGGCGCGGGAGCAGGAGAACATCCCGAGTGCGCCCTTGTCGCGTTCCAGGCCCCGGGCCGCCCGGTCCAGCGCCTCCTCCCAGCTCGCCCGGCGGAAGGGTGCGTCGCGGCTGTCCCGGACCAGCGGGTGGGTCAGCCGGGTGTAGGTCTTCGGTTGCCGTTTCCTCGTGCGGCGCTCCTCAGCGCGAGCAGGTCCGAGATGGCGTGTAAGGTGCGCAGCGCGGGCACCTCGACGCCGGTGATCTCCGCCAGTTCGACGACGGCCGCGAGCAGCACGTCCAGCTCCAGCGGCTTGCCGCGTTCCAGGTCCTGAAGGGTGGAGGTGCGGTGGTCGCCGACGCGTTCGGCTCCCGCGAGCCGGCGTTCGACGCAGACACCGACTGTGCAGCCGAGGGCCTCGGCGACCGCGAGCGTCTCGCGCATCATGGTCTCGATGACCCGGGGGGTGCCGCCGTGCAGGCACATCTGCCGCATGGTGGCGCGGGCGAGCGCGCTGATCGGGTTGAAGGAGATCCTCCCGCGCAGCTTGACCCAGATGTCCCCGCGCAGGTCACGCTCCACCGGGCACCTCGGCCCGCCGGTCCGCATGACCTCGCTGAGGTCCAGACAGCGCGCGGCAGGCGCCGATGGCGCCGGCGCCGAGAACTGCATACTCGCGTCGGCCCCTCTCCCCGACACTTCCACGGCATGGGTTCGCACGGCGACCGTTGAACGCGTCCCGGATACCGTTCACCGCATACGGTCGACCGCGGCCTTCTCAACTCCCGCTCCCCGACCTACCGTCCGCGGGCATGAGCAGCCACCCTCTCGCACCCCCGGGCTGGAGCCGCTGGCTCGTCCCGCCCGCCGCCCTCTCCGTCCATCTGTCCATCGGGCAGGCCTACGCGTGGAGTGTGTTCAAGCCGCCGCTGGAGTCCGCGCTCCACCTCGACGGCACGCAGAGCGCGTTGCCCTTCCAACTGGCGATCGTGATGCTCGGTCTGTCCGCCGCGTTCGGCGGCACCCTCGTCGAACGCAACGGGCCCCGCTGGGCCATGACCGTGGCCCTCGTCTGCTTCTCCTCTGGCTTCCTGATCTCCGCGCTCGGCGCCCAGACGAGGCAGTACTGGCTGATCGTCCTCGGCTACGGCTTCGTCGGCGGGATCGGGCTCGGCATCGGCTACATCTCGCCCGTCTCCACGCTGATCAAGTGGTTCCCGGACCGGCCCGGCATGGCCACAGGCATCGCCATCATGGGCTTCGGCGGCGGCGCGCTGATCGCCTCGCCCTGGTCCGCGCAGATGCTCTCCTCCTTCGGCACCGGCCACTCCGGGATCGCCCTCGCGTTCCTGGTGCACGGGCTGTCGTACGCCGTCTTCATGGCGCTCGGCGTGCTGCTCGTGCGCGTGCCGCGCGCGGACACTCCCGCGACGAGCGCGAGCGCGAACGGGCCGCGTGTCGTCGACGGCGTGCAGGTGTCCGCCCGCAGCGCGGTGCGCACCCCGCAGTTCTGGCTGCTGTGGATCGTGCTGTGCACGAACGTGACCGCCGGCATCGGCATCCTGGAGAAGGCCGCCCCGATGATCACGGACTTCTTCGCCGACAGCTCCACCCCGGTGTCGGCCTCGGCGGCCGCCGGTTTCGTCGCCCTGCTGTCGGCGGCCAACATGGCCGGCCGGATCGGCTGGTCGTCCGCCTCCGACCGGATCGGCCGCAAGAACATCTACCGCTGCTACCTCGGCGTCGGCGCGCTGATGTACCTGCTCATCGCCCTGTTCGGGGACTCGGCGAAGCCGCTGTTCGTGCTCTGCGCCCTGGTGATCCTCTCCTTCTACGGTGGCGGATTCGCGACGGTCCCCGCCTATCTGAAGGACCTCTTCGGCACCTACCAGGTCGGCGCCATCCACGGCCGGCTGCTCACGGCCTGGTCCACCGCGGGCGTCCTGGGGCCGCTGATCGTCAACTGGATCGCCGACCGGCAGAAGGAGGCCGGCAAGCACGGTTCGTCGCTGTACGGGCTGTCGTTCGGCATCATGATCGGCCTGCTCGTCGTCGGCTTCGTCGCCAACGAACTCGTCCGTCCCGTCCACGCCCGCCACCACATCCCCGCCCCGAGGGAGGCCGCCGATGCCCAGCGACAGCAGCCCGCCTAGCCTGCGGGGCCTGATCACCCTCGCCTGGCTGTGGGTGGGGGCACCCCTCGCCTACGGGGTGTACGAACTCGTACAGAAGGCGACACAGCTGTTCACCGGGTGACTGCTCGGGCGTCCGAGGGCCTGAGGGAAGCCGACAACTCGGACGCCCGATTCCTGTGGCTTCACCTGCCCTCGTACCCGTGGGTCACTGATCAGACTGGTGGATCCCGCTACCCACGGCCACGAGGGGACTCCCGCCATGAACGGCTCGCGCATCGCCGCCATCGGTCACTACCAGCCCGCCCGGGTGCTCACCAACGAGGACCTGGCCGGGCTGGTCGACACGAGTGACGAGTGGATCCGCAGCCGGGTAGGCATCCGCACCCGGCACATCGCCGGACCAGACGAGCCGGTGGACGAGCTGGCCGCGCACGCCGCCGCCAAGGCCCTCGCCGCCGCAGGCACGGCCCCCGGCGACATCGACCTGGTCCTGGTCGCCACCTCCACGGCGATCGACCGTTCCCCGAACACCGCCGCCCGGGTCGCGGCCCGGCTCGGCATCCCGCAGCCCGCCGCGATGGACGTCAACGTGGTGTGCGCGGGGTTCACCCACGCACTGGCCACCGCGGACCACACCGTCCGGGCCGGTGCCGCCTCCCGTGCGCTGGTCATCGGCGCCGACAAGATGTCCGACGTCACCGACTGGAGCGACCGCACCACCTGTGTCCTGGTCGGCGACGGCGCCGGGGCCGCCGTCGTCGAGGCCTGCCCGTCGGGTCAGGAGCCGGGGATCGGGCCGGTGCTGTGGGGATCGGTGCCCGACATGGGGCACGCCGTGCGGATCGAGGGCACCCCGCCGCGGTTCGCGCAGGAGGGGCAGAGCGTCTACCGCTGGGCCACCACCCAGCTGCCGGCCGTCGCCCGCAGCGCCTGCGAACGGGCCGGCGTGGCACCCGAGGAGCTCGCCGGGGTCGTGCTGCACCAGGCCAACCTGCGCATCATCGAACCGCTGGCCGAGAAGCTCGGCGCGGTCAACGCAGTGGTCGCCCGCGACGTCACCGAATCCGGCAACACCTCGGCCGCCAGCATCCCGCTCGCCTTCTCCAAGCTGATCGAGCAGGGGGAGCTCCGGTCCGGCGACCCCGTGCTGCTGTTCGGCTTCGGCGGCAACCTGTCGTACGCCGGGCAGGTCGTACGCTGCCCGTGAGGGCCGGGCTAACGGTGAAGTCGGCGCACACAGGCCTGGATTGTGTGCACCGTAGACTGTAGACAAAAGACAATCGGTACTGGCGTTCCAGCGCCCACGCGCCAGAACCGCCCAGGAGGGGGACCGAAGATGTTGTCGACCGGACTGCCGCACGGGGCCGTGCCCAAGCTGGACCGCCCCGGACCCCTGCGCGACCGCGTCTACGAAGCACTGCTGGAGCTCATCACCACCCGCGCGCTGCAGCCCGGCCAGCATCTGGTCGAGAGCGAGCTCGCCGGACACCTCGGCGTCTCCCGGCAGCCGGTGCGCGAGGCACTGCAGCGGCTCAACACCGAGGGCTGGGTCGATCTGCGGCCCGCGCAGGGGGCGTTCGTGCACGAGCCGACCGAGGAGGAGGCCGACCAGCTCCTCACGGTCCGCACCCTGCTGGAGGCGGAGGCGGCCCGGCTGGCCGCCATCGACGCCGACGCCTCGGGGATCGACGCCCTGGAGGAGCTGTGCGCCGAAGGGGAGAAGGCCGTCGCCGCCGACGACGTGGACCGCGCCGTCGCTCTCAACGCCGCCTTCCACGCCAAGGTGATGGAACTGGCGGGCAACGCGGTCCTCGCCGAACTCGCCGCCCAGGTGGACCGCCGGGTCCGCTGGTACTACACCCCGGTGGCCCGGCAGCGCGGGCGCCAGTCGTGGATCGAACACCAGGAGCTGATCGCCGCGATCGCCGACCGCGACGACGAGCGGGCCGCCTACCTGATGCGGTACCACACCGAATACACCCGTCGCACCTACCACGAGCGCAACACGTCCTGATCACATGGGTTCGTCT
This sequence comes from Streptomyces sp. NPDC001393, assembly GCF_053597455.1. Classification (NCBI taxonomy): domain Bacteria; kingdom Bacillati; phylum Actinomycetota; class Actinomycetes; order Kitasatosporales; family Streptomycetaceae; genus Streptomyces; species Streptomyces sp. NPDC001393. Next base: position 39,910 of record NZ_JBSFIH010000037.1, on the reverse strand, counting down.
TCCGGCCGGCCTGATCGCATGGGTTCGTCTTCCGGCCGGGCCGCCGCGCACGACCGGGCCTCCACCGCCAGCATGGCCGCGAACACGGCCACCAGCAGCAGTAGTTCACCGTAGACCGGCAGGTGGATGCCGGCCGCGCTGCCGGCCAGGGCGAACGCGGCTCCGGCCGCCCGGAAGCGGACCGGCCGCAGCCGCAGGGCCGTACGGAAGGCCACGTCGCCCACGAGGAACAGGGCCACTCCACCCGTGAGCGCCAGGGCCGCTCCCGGCTGAGGGTGCTGGGCCAGATGTCCGAGGGTCTTCTTGATGCCCGCGGCGAGGTAGGTGATGCCGAGCAGCATCGGCAGGAAGGTGTAGCAGTAGGCGCTCATCGCAAGCCGCCAGCGGGCCGGGGCGGGCGTCGCCCGGAACGCGGCCTCGGCCCCCTCCTCGTCCCGCACGAAGTACGTCCACCACAGCGCGACCGACAGGGCCAGGGCCAGGAATGCGCCGCAGAACAGGCCGGGGGTGAGCGGAAGATCACCGATGCCGACACCGATGGAGACCACGGACTCGCCGAAGGCGGTGATCAGCAGCAGTCCGTGCCGCTCCACGAAGTGCGCCGGGTCCAGGGCGCCCAGCTGGACCCGCAGGGTCGCCGCGCTGCGTCCGTCCTTACGGCCGGGCCCGTGCTCGGCCACGAGCGGCGTCACGAACTGCAGGGGGATCGCCAGCAGCCAGAGCCCGTCCGTAGCAAGCCCGTGGACGAGCCCGGCGGCGGTCACCGACAGGGCCGCCAGCGCGTTGGTGACGCCGTACCAATGGAGTCCCAGCCATGGCTGCGGGTGTACAGGGCGGTGTGCACGACCACCACGAGCAGGAACCCGAGACCGAAGACCACGCCGGTGTCGTCGAAGACCCGGGGGATCGCGAGCGCGCACACCAGGAACGCGGCCATGCCGAGCATGAGCAGCAGCCGCCGGGACGGCCGGTCGCCGGCCCGGCACCGCTGGACGGACCCGTGTCCAACATCGCCAGCTGGCAAATCCGATGAGCGTCCTCGTGCACGCCGCCCTCGTGCAGGCCCTGGCCAGCAACGCGGCATCGCCAAGACCCGACCGACGGCGGTGTGGCCTGCCTCACCCTGGCCATGGCGCCGGCCGCCCGTGAGGGCGCGCCGGTCACGCTGGTCGGCGCAGGGACCGTGAGCTGAACCAGGCACTGGTGCGGGCGCCGGAGATCAGCTGCGTGTCGTTCGTCGGGGGCCGCGACACCGGCGCCGACGTCGCGACGGCGGTCGCCGGCCTCGGCAAACTGCACATCCTGGAACAGGAGGGCCTGAACACCTGGGGCATCTGGGATTTCTCCGGCTGGGAGCGGCTCACGGCCGTGGTCCCCAAGCTCTTCGACTACGGAAAACAGCGCTGCACCGCCTACCCGCGTTTCGTGGTGCAGCGCTCCCTGTTCGACGCGCTCCTGGACCGGCCACGGCATCCCTCGCTCCCGGGGCGACCGCAGCGAGCTCTTCGGCGGCTCCGGCGCCTCCTGGCGCGGTGCCTTCGTAGCGCGGCGACCTCCTGATCCGCGCCGTGACCGGGGGCCGGGTGGGGGAGCGGCTGCCCGGGAACTTCCCGGGCTACCAGGTCATGCCGTAACGCTCACGTTCTGTACGCAACCTCATCCATTCCGTACACGGCCCCGCCCGGGCGGCCCCACTCGTGCCGGGCCGTCCCTACGGGCCGGATACGCAGGTGAAACGCACTCCGAAACCTTGGTATTGTTGTCCCTGTCGCCACGGGGAACACCCCCGGCAAGGCGGCAGACACCTAGTCCGGGTGGCGGAATGGCAGACGCGCTAGCTTGAGGTGCTAGTGCCCTTTATCGGGCGTGGGGGTTCAAGTCCCCCCTCGGACACTCCTTATAACGATACGGAATCGAGGGCCTCGACCTGACGGTCGCGGTCCTCGTTGCGTGTTCGTAGCTAATGGTGATGCCCAGTGCCTCGTAGAGGGGGCCTTTCTTCTCGACGGTGGCGTTTTGGATGGGCTGTGCAATATCTCCTAGGCTCTCATGATTGGCCGGATCTGTTGCGCGTTGAGCGGGATCTGCCTCTTTCGGCGGCGGCGGGGTGCGCGTCGAGCTTCTTCTGAGCCGCGTCCTTGTCCCGCTGGGCCTCGTTGATCCACTGGGTGACGACGGCGGGGCCGGCTCTGGCGTCGAGGGCTGCCTGGTAGCGGGCGAGCCGCCGCTCGCATTCCTTGATCGCCTGGCGTGCTTGGGCCTGCTCCTGCTCGGGGGTCTGAGGCTCTGCGGCGTTGGCGTGGGTGAGCGCTTCGATGGTGGCGGAGAGCCGTCGGGGGCGAAGGTCCTTGCGATCCACCGGTCCAGGGCCTGGCACAGGATGTCTTTCCCGCGAGGCAGACGGTGCGCTGGTGCTTCAGGTCGGGGTAGAGGGCGACTTCGCGTAGGGTGCCCGCCCCACTTGCCGGAGCGCTCCTGCCGTCCCTGGTGGTGGGCGCACTGTGTGCGCACGGTGCGGGCGGCATCGAAGAGAGCGGGGCGGATGAGCGCTTCGTGGGCGGGCTCGTTGGAGTGGATCCACTCCTCGACGGGGTTGTGGCTCATGTGGGCGTGGTGGCCGAGGGTGACGTCGTCGACATCGAGAAGGCCTTTTTCCTTGCGTTGCTTGTTCCAGACCTCGTGGCCGGTGTAGCCGGGGTTGAGGAGGATGACGCGCACGGCACCCTGCTGCCATGCGGTCTTCTTGCGGTGCCGATTGCGGGCGGCGTCGTGGGCGGAGGGGCAGGGAGTTCCTTCCCTGCCAGCCCGATGTCGAGGCCGCTGGCCGGGAGTTGACGTCTCGCCGTTGCTGTCATTACGCGATGTGTCGTGTCAACTCCACTTCGTGCCATTCCGTATGTTAACGATGTCAACGATTGGCTTCATTGAGTCCCGTCGACTGCTCTGTGTACGGTGGCAGACATGACAGACACTTCCGCAGCCTCGGCCAAATCCTTGGTCACCGGCTCCGAGATCGCGCGGCTTGCGGGTGTCACCCGTGCAGCGGTCTCCAACTGGCGGCGGCGGTACGACGACTTTCCCGCGCCTTCCGGGGGTGGCGCGAACAGTCCGCTGTTCGATCTGGCCGAGGTGCAGGCGTGGCTGGACAAGCAGCGCAAGGGGCAGGGCCTCTCGCAGGAGGTGCAGCTGTGGCAGGCGCTGCGCGGAGCCTACGGTGACGAGATGATCGGCGGCCTGGCCGATGTCGCACAGCTCCTTGCCGACGCCGAGCGGGTGCCCCCGCACGGGCTGCCCGCGGATGCCGTCCGACTGGTGCGTGGCTTGGCCGCCAGCAGCCCTGCGGGGGATGTCGTGAGCGCCCTCGCCGAGCGCTTCACCGACTCCGTGCGCAGGGCCGGCTCGGACCAGGTCACCTCGCCACGGATCGTCCGCGCCCTGCAGCACTTCGCCGGTGAGGTGGAGGCCGATGCGACGCTTTTCGATCCGGCTTGCGGGATCGGCACCCTGCTGCTGTCGGTCGGCCCCGAGCGGGGGCCGAGGCGGTGCGGTCAGGAGTCCGACGTCCTCAGTGCCCGGTTCGCGCAGCTGCGAGCCGACCTCGCCGGGTGCACCGACATCGACATCGTCACTGGGGATTCCCTGCGTGACGACCGGTGGGCGGTCCTCAAGGCAGACCTGGTCGTTTGCGATCCGCCCGTCGGTGACACCGACTGGGGACGCGAGGAACTGCTCCTCGACTCCCGCTGGGAATTCGGCACGCCGTCGCGGGCCGAGGGCGAACTCGCTTGGTTGCAGCATGCTTACGCACATACCGCACCCGGCGGTCGCGTCCTCATGGTCATGCCCGCTTCGGTCGCTTACCGCAAGGCCGGCCGACGTATCCGCGCCGAGCTCGTACGCCGTGGGATCCTCACCCAGGTCACCGCCCTTCCGCCGGGCATCGCAGCCTCGCACGCGCTCCCCGTCCACCTCTGGCACCTGCGTCGCCCGCAGTCCCTCGGCGACGCTGCTACGCATGTCCGGATGATCGACCTGACCGCGAACGACCCTGACGGCCCCCTGACCCCAGAGCCCGGCCAAGCGGCGGACGTTTCTCTGATTGAGCTTCTGGACGACGTCGTGGACCTCACTCCAGGCCGCCATGTCGAGCAGTCCCATCGCGACTATGCAGCCGAATACCGTGCGTTGCGGCGCCAGTTGGCCGAGCAGGTACAGGTGCTGGCCGAGCTGCTTCCGGTGCTGACCGCAGGCGGCGGTGCCAGCACCACAGACGGGCCGACCGTCAGTGTCGCCGACCTCGCCCGCGCCGGGCTCGTCGAGTACGGCGATCCGGAGCCGGTCTCGGTCAGCGAGCAGCTCGACACAGACTTCCTTCAAGGCTTCTTGCGCAGCGCGGCCAACACTCGCCGTTCCACGAGTGCCAGCGGGTCCTTCCGGCTTGACAGCAAGGGGGCCCGTATCCCGCAGATGGACATTGCCGAGCAGCGCCGGTACGGGGCCGCTTTCCGTGCCCTGCAGGAGTTCGAGGAGCGAGCGAGAAGAGTGGCGGAGCTGAGCCGGGAAACCGTCGCGTTGGCGCGGGACGGTATCGGCAACGGCGCGTTGGCGCCGGGCGACTGACGCTTCGCTTCGTCACTCTTGCCGCCGGGCACTGACTTCACTTCACTTGGGGACGAAGGAACTGGCTGTTCCGCTCCAAGACACCACCAGCGCTTCCCGTGCGCGTGTGCAGGCCACGAACAGCAGGCACCGCTCGCGCAGCAGGTCGGATTCGTGCTGCAAAGCGTCTACCGCGGGAGACGTCACCTCACGCGCGAACGGCACCGCGCTCGCTGTCACTCCGAGGACGGCCACGCAGCGAAACTCGAGCCCCTTCATCGCGTGCATGGTGGCGAGCCGGACCCCGTCCACGTCCGACCCCGGATTGTCCCTGACCCGGACCACCGGCACCTTGGCCGCGGTCAGGTTGTCGTAGACCTTGTCGAGCAGCACGTTGAAGCGGGCGCACACGCCGATCTCGGACGGGCGGATGCCCCGTGCGATCCATCCTTCGACGTGCTCGACAAGCGCAGCCACCTCCGACTGCTCCGAGTCGTAACCGTCCACCTGCGGCCTTCGACCGTGCAGCAGAGAGCGGTAGCCAGCCAGCGTGTCGTTGCCCTCGCCGCCCAGGTCTTCGACCGGCACGGGGCTGAGGATCCCGGTCGACCATGCAAGGATCTCTTCGGTACTGCGGTAGTTGATGCGCAGGCGGTGAGTCCGCCCGGTGACCGATATGCCCAGTGACCCGAGGGAGACCTTGGAGTCGTAGATCCGCTGGTGCGGGTCGCCCGTGATGAAAAGATCGTCACTGCCGGGTGCGACCGCGCCGCGCAGGACACGCCACTGGGCCGGGTGCAGGTCCTGCGCCTCGTCGACCACCACGTGGTCGTGCGTGGGCGCCGAGGCGGCCAGGAGCTCGGCGGCCCGTGCGCAGACCTTGAGGTGCGTGGTGGCCTTCTGCTCGCGCAGCAACGACTCGAAAAGCTCAACGGCGGGCCACAGTTGGCCCCGCTTGGCCGGCGACAGTGCGCTGCCACGGCCGCGGCGGGTTGCCGCACGGTAGGCGTCGAGGCTGCGCAGGTCCTGGGACAGGATCACGTGCCGGTACTCCTGCGCCAGGAACTGCTCCGTCCACGGCGACCCGAGCTTCTTGAGGACCCGCTGCCACAGTTGCCGCTCCTCCCGGTCGTTGATGGGGGAGGGGGCCTTGCCGTCGAGGCGGGTCACGATGCCGTGCGCATACGCGTTGACCGTCGTCACCTCGACGCGGGCGAGCAGCGACCCGTCCCCGTCGAGGAGGAGGGACAGGTTCTCCCGTAGCGAGGCAGCCAGTGCGTTCGTGTAGGTGGTCAGCAGGACCCGGGTGTCGGGCGAGCGACTGAGCAGGTGCTTCACCCGGTGGAGCGCCGCGACCGTTTTGCCGGTTCCCGGGCCGCCCGTGACCTGGACCGGTCCGCCGTACGACACCCGATAGGCGACCCGGCGCTGCGAGGGGTGCAGGAACACCCGCCACGCCGCGAACGGCTTCTCCAGGATGTCGGCGAGCTCCTCCGGGCCGGTGACCAGCGTGATGCGGCTCGTGGTGTTGGCGATCGCGACGGCGAGGCTCTCGTCCGGATCGGGACCGGCATCGGCGGGACGCCGCACGGCGACCACGTCCCGGTAGACCTCCTCCGGACTGAACCCTTCGGCCAGGTACTGCAACACCTCGAACTGGTCCTCCGGCAGCAGCGTCCCGAAGGCCTCCAGCTGGGCCTTGTCCACGATGGTGCGGACCGCGCGCAGCACCTGATCGTCGATGCCGAGCTCGCGCAGCACGGTGTCCGAGTACGCGGCGAACAAGAGGGAATCGGCGGCGGCCGCCGCCGTCTCCAGCTGCGGGGTCAGCTGCTCGATCGCCACCACGTTGCGCACTTCGAGCGCCCTGGTGGCGGAGTTCGTCGTGTAGAGGCGCTTGGCCGCCCAGGTGTACGCGTCGTCATGGCGAACAACGTTGACGAGCAGAAACACGTCACTGCCGTCGTCCGGGGCGAGAACGACACCGCGCCAGAAGTCGTTGATGCGGATGGTCCGCATACGCGGATCGCGAGCGTTCTCGACGGACTCCAGGTGCAGCCCCTTGTCCGCCTGCAGTGCCGGAACCGTGAGCTGCTGGAACTTCTGCATTGCCTTGCGCACGCCGGCCCTGACGGGCCTCTCGAGGACGTCGTAGCTCTCCCAGAAGCTGTTGGCGAACGCGAGCTGCGGCACGACATGCACTCCCCACCCTGAACGGACATGCGCAGGCGATCATACGCGCCGAGTGGTCCGCGCAGGTCAGTCGCGTCCCGGGCCGGTCATGCGCCGGGCGGTCGCCGCGATGTCCGCGAGCAGCCCCGCCGGCTCCTGGTCGAGCTCCAGGGCATGCTGGTGGATCACGATGCCCGCGTGACGCACGCGGTGGGCCCCGTGTGAGGCGTTGCCCTTCGCATACACCAGGTGCCCTTCGCGGAGTCCCAGGGCGGTGCAGTACGCCAGCATCTGGTACAGGTCGGCGTCCGGAAAGCCGCCCCGCTTCTCCGCCTTGTACTTCGCGTCCGCCACCGCGCACGGGGTGCCGCCCGGCCCGTACAACACGAAGTCCGGTTTCATCCGGATCGCGGCGGCGTCGTCGAGGTGGTGCGTGTCCTGGAACCGGACGGAGAATCCCGAGCCGCGAAAAGCCTCCCGGAGAGCGACGGTTACGAAGTCCTCGAAAAGCTTGTTCATGTCGAGCAGGAATCCGTCGATCCGCAGCCCGCCGGGCGCGTGCTCGGCCGAGGTGCCCTCGAGCACGGCACGGGCAAGGAGGAGGGCCTGGTGATACCGGGCGTTGAGGCGCGTCGGCCGCCACTCGGGGAGCGGCTGTCCGCGGACGATCGCCGCGACGTCGGCGAGCCGGGCACGCTGGTGCAGCAGTCTTCGGCGCACGTCGCGCGGTACACCAGGCAAGCGCAGGAGACGCTCGACGGCCGCCCGCAGGATGCGGTTCTCCGCGATGTCCGTGGTGAACTCGTCGTATGCCACCTCCACCGGCAGGGTGGCGCCGAACTGCCGCCGTATCTGCTCGGCCTCCCGGATCCGGCCGCGCACGACGAGAGCCGTCTCCTCCGTGGCCCGGTACCCCTGCAACAGGCCTTGTCGCAGGGCCAGGTCCACCTTCCGCTCCACGGCGTGAGCGAGTGCGGGCAGCAGGCCGCGGTGCTCGGCCACCTCAACGTCCCCGTCCCGCCATGCGCCTTTGGGGTCGAGGCTGTAGCCGAGCAGGAAGAAGAGACGGGTCATGGGCACCTTGGGCTTGACGCGCACGGTGAAAGGCTCCCCGCCGCCCGGCACCGAGACGGCCACCGCGCCGACCGTGCTGCCGGCGCGCAACGACCAGCGGCCCGGCGTGTAGGCATCGGGTGCCGCATCCACGATGTCCCCGGCGGCGAGGGCCCGGCCGACGCCGTCCGGCAGGGCGAGGCTGACCGCCGGCGCGTGCTCCGTCAGCTCGACGGACGACGCCGGCCCTTCGACTGCGATGACGGCCGTCACGCCAGGGACTCCCGCAGCGCGGCCAGCCCGTACCGCTTCTCGATGTCCACGCCTTCCCCGTAGTGGTGCTCCTCCAGAAGCGGCAGTATCTTCGTCCGCCAGGTCCGCTCGAGGCCGCCCTCCCGATAGACCCCCTTCTTCATCAGGTACGAGGGCCCGATGCGGAAGTCATGGTCATCGATGCGGGAGTTGAGCGCGTCGAGCAGATCCGCGGGCTCTGTGTCCTTGCCCTCCCTGACCAGCCAGCGGCGCAGCAACCCGCTCGTCGGCTCCGTACGGGGCGAGAGCTCGACGAACGCGAAGCGACGACGCATCGCCGCGTCCACGAGCGCGATGGACCGGTCCGCGGTGTTCATGGTGCCGATCACGAAGAGGTTTGGCGGCAGCGCGAAGTCGTCACCGGAGTAGGTCAGCCGCACCGACTTGTTGCGGTACTCCAGCAGGAAGTACAGCTCGCCGAAGACCTTCGCCAGGTTGGCGCGGTTGATCTCATCGATGATCAGGAAGTGCGGGATGTGCCGGTTGCCCTCGCGGGAGGCGAGGTCGGCGAGTTCGCGCAGCGGCCCGGCGGTGAGCCGGAAGGCGACCTCCCGCGTCTCCGGGTTCTCCTGTGGCCGGAAGCCCTCGAAGAAGTCCTCGTACGCGTAGGAAGGATGGAACTGCACGAGCTTGACCTGCTCCGGGCCCCCACCCAGGAACTCCGCGAGCTTCAGCCCCAGGTACGTCTTTCCGGTGCCGGGCGGCCCGTACAGCACGAGCTGCCGCTCGTCCCACAGCAGGTCTCGGATCTCGCGCAGCCATTCCACGTCATGTACGAGGAGTTCGGCGGTCAGCTCGTTCGTCGGCTCGGGCAGTTCGAGTTCGCGGCGGGCGGTGAGTGCGGCGAGTTCGATGCTCGGATCCCGTTCTATGGCCTCGGCTTCCTCGGCCAGCTCCTGATCGCTCAGGCCCAGCCCCTCGACGAAAGCCTGGACGGACGACAGGTCGACGACGTCGTGCTGGACGGACAGCCTCTGCTGCAGTTCCTCGGGCAGTTCGTCGTACGGATGGCCATCGGGCCGCCACTCCACGGGCCGGCGCAGATTGGACCGCCGGTCCTCGGACTCCGTCTGTTCCACTTCACCGGTGATCTCCCCGACGTACAGGCGCCCATCGGAGATGGTGCAGACCGTGTCGCCGGGCTTCATGCGCGACAGGAACGCGTGGAACTCTTCCACCAGCTGTTGCTTCTGGCTGTAGGTGGCCGTGGACTCGTAGTCCTCCTGGACCAGTGCGCGCAGCTGGTCCTTGCTGACGCCCTGCCCGACACCCTGCCGAAGCCGCGACGCGGCGAGGGTGACCCGCCCTTCGGACAGCCACAGCCGCTGGACGAGGTCCAGCCCGCTGACGTTCGAACCGCGCACCAGCCACGGGCGGTTCGGGCCGGGCCAGGTCCCCGGCATGAAGTCGGCGAGGGGCCTGCCGTCCTCGGTCTTCCAGTCGACCCAGCCGTTCGGGTTGCGGCCCGTCAGCACCGCCGCCGCTCTCGACGGGGAACCGAAGGTGATTGCTTCCGTCGTCTCCAGCCAACCGGGCCACTTCTCGGACTGCCCGATCCGCCCCTCCCGAATCAGCTCCTCGCGCTGCCGCTGCGCGGCCGCCGCCCGGCCGGCGAACGATGGCACGACCTGGGGCCGAACGGGCTGGCCGGCATCTACGACGAAGCTGCGGCTGCCGTTGTCGCCCACCTCATCCGTAGGGCGCCCTTGGGCGACCGGCCCGCCGTTCGGCAGCCGCAGATAGAACTCCGGGTACTGCACGCCGTCGCCGGCCATGGTCACCACTCCCCCCACACCACGCAAAGATCCACCGAGAACGATAGGGCCCTCCTCCGACAACGGCGAGTGCCGACGTGGGTCGTTAGTGTTGCCCCATGAGCCCGTTGGACACGGCCGAGCTCGAGGCCATGATCGAAGAGGCGACTGTCGACGCCTACAACGAGGACGAGCAGCTGACCGGTCTGTTCACCCTGCTTGAGGAGCATCTCGACCTGCCCTTCACCACTGTGGTTCTCGGTGTCGAGGTGACCGTGGGCGGCATCGACGTCACGCCGGACGGGAGGATCGTCGCCCTGTGCTCTCGCGGCGGCATGCGGCAGTCGATCGGAATCCTGGATCTGCCTTTGCCCAGCCCGGCGCCCGAGGGTGCGCGGTGGATCGAGGCGTACCGTCACTGGGCCGGTTGAGGCCGGGCACCTCGTACCCATGCGGAACCGGTTGTGTGGAAGGGTTGGACATGGCTGACGCCGAACAGGGCACGCACCAGGAAGTCGGCGAACGGTCGCTGACCCACCTCATCGAGCGCAGTGCCGAGTTGAAAGGGCAGCTGGTCGCCTTCGGGCAGAGCTCCCGCTTCGACCGGTGGTTGACGCCCCTCCTGCTGGAGGCCGCAGGCCCAGAGCTGCAGCTGGACGAGGGCGAGGCGATCCGGATCGTCGACCACTTCATCCTGCGGTACCGCCTGCCGGACGGTTCGACGGTGGTGGACCGGTTCGTCGCCGGACGGAAGGACTTGACCGCGGTCGACCGGGAGATGTTGCTCGGCTGGCGTGACCCGGTTGAGGGCATCTTCGAGATCCAGCGCAAGGAAAAGGATGCCGTCGTCCTGCTGAACCTGGTCGACGACCTGGAGTACCACACGTACTCGAGTGTGGGACGGGCGGCATTCCGCGGAGTGTCCAAGGGGGGCTTCCTCCACACCTGCCTGGTACCGGTTCACTCGGCCGGCGGGGCGTGGCTGGTGTCCGGGTCGATGTCGAGCTACCCCAAGTCCAGCGCGACCGAGATCGCCCAGGCCGCTCTCCAACTGGCCACCAGCCGACCCGAACTGGTCTTCCGCAACCCCCAGAAGGTCGAGCAGGGGTGGCAGGCGATGCGGGAGGACCGGGCCGCGTTCGTCGAGTTCTGCGGCGGCGACGAACTGGCCCTTCCGCCTGCCGAAGCCCAGGACCTCCTCAACGCCTACTACCGCCACCGCCAAGAGGCCGCCGTCGCCGGACAGCCCGACCGCGCCCGGGGCAGGCGGCTGCCCGGCCCGGACCTGCCCTTCTTCGAGTTGCCGCCGGAACTGGCGGGCTCGGACACCATCGGTGTCATCTACGACCAGGTCGACGGGCTCAACTTCTACGCGGACTACGGAATGCTGCGAGACCTCTTCACGGACCCGGCGCTCGCGGGCCGCAGGCAGTACCAGGACCTGCTGCGCACGTATCTGCGCGAGGAGTCGATCGGGCCGCTCCCGATCCGCCGACTGGCTGCCGCGCACCCGGAGACGGCCGATGCTGTGTTCCGAAAGCTGCTACGGAAGCCCGGATTCACGTGGAGCGAGCACGGCGAGGCGCTGCTGCGCCGGCGTAAGCCCTGGTACTACGCGAACGAGCCCCGCCCTGGTGTCTCCGTCATCGGCGACCGCCTCAGCGCGCTTGCCGCCGGCCGTCGATAGTCACCGTTCGCGCGGCCGTGACTGCGGCGCAACACCGGTAGGTGCAGAGAGTGAGGCCGGAGGCGCTGGCGGTCGTGCTGGGCGGGCCCCCGTCTGTGAGACGGCTGCCGGGGCGGAAGCCCCGGCCCGGGGCCCCGGCTGCGGTCAGCATCACCAGGTGACCGCGCGTGATACGGAGGCGTGGAGCCGCAGGCGCGCCCGGCGGCCCGACCCCGGCTATCGTGATCGGCATGCCGTCCACGCACCTGCTGATCATCGGAGACCGAGCCGCCCTGAGCTGGGTGGTGACCGAGCAGCGGATGGCGTTCCCGGCGGGGCGGTCCACGGCGGCCCGAGCCCTGGAGGAGGGTGACGAGGTCTTCCTTTACACCACACGACTCTGCTTCCGGAACCCCACGCGCGACCTGGGACGTGTCATCGGCCGGGCTGTGGTTGCCAGTCCCGTGCGGGTCCTGGACGAGCCGGTCGTCTTCGGGGAGCGGACGTTCACGGAGGGCTGCCGCCTGGAGGTGTCCGGCCTGGCAGGCTTCCGCGAGGGACTGGTCCTGCGCGACCTGGTTCCGCGGCTGTCGGTCTTCCCCGACCCCGCCACGTGGAGCGTCCGCATGCGACGGGCGTCGCTGACGCTCCCGCCGGGTGATGCCAGCCTCGTGCGGACGGAGCTGAAGCCGCTGTTGCGGCCGTACGGCGAAGTCCGCGACGGGTACCGGTGGGAGCCTGCGTCGCTCTGAGCGTCGCCGTTCGCTGCGGGGCCCCGACCGGGAGCGATACGGTGTGGACGAAGTCTGAGTCCGGTGGGGGGACGCATGTCATTCCAGACGCCCATCACGATCGCTAGCGCGCTGGAGCGGATCCATCGCCGCGAGTACGTGTTGCCGGCGATCCAGCGGGAGTTCGTCTGGTCGCGCGACAAGATCACCCGGCTGTTCGACAGCCTGATGCGCGGCTACCCGATCGGCTCGTTCCTCATGTGGCAGGTCCAGGAGGGCAACGCCGGCCGCTTCACCTTCTACGACTTCATGCGCGACTACCACGAGCGTGACAACGCCCACTGCGCGCCGACGGGCCCCCTCGGCAGCCGGGCGGTCACGGCGATCCTGGACGGCCAGCAGCGGCTGACGGCCCTGAACATAGGTCTGTACGGGTCGTTCACCGCGAAGCTCCCGCGCATGTGGGCGAACAACCCCCTCGCCTACCCGAAGAAGTTCCTGTACGTGGATCTCCTGCACCGCGGACAGGACGACGACCTGGGAGTCGAGTACGACTTCCGGTTCCTGACGCCGGAGGAGGCCACGGCGGGGACCGAGAGCGGCGGCGCTCACTGGTACCGTGTTCAGGACGTGCGTGAAGTACGCACCGTCCGGGACGCCGTCCGCACCCTTCAGCACCGCGGGATCGTGGACAACGACACGGCCGGCGATGTGCTGAGCCGCCTCCAGGAAGTCGTCCACGTCGTCCCGACCGTGAACTTCTTCCTGGAGGAAGCGCAGGAGCTGGACAAGGTCCTCAACATCTTCATCCGGGTCAACTCGGGCGGGGCGGTTCTCTCCTACTCCGACCTGCTGCTGTCGGTCGCCACCGCGCAGTGGGGCGAGCGTGACGCCAGGGAGACCATCCACCGGCTCGTCGACGAGCTGAACGCAGTAGGCCAGGGCTTCGCCTTCAGCAAGGACCTGGTCCTCAAGACGGGTCTGGTGCTGCTCGGCAAGGGGGACATCCGCTTCAAGGTCGACAACTTCGACCGCGAGACCATGACGAACCTGGAGAAGCACTGGTCCGACATCGAGGGCGCCCTGCGTCTCGGTGTGGCACTGCTCGCTGACTTCGGGTTCTCCGGTGTCACGCTCACGGCCAACAGCGTGCTGATCCCGCTGGCCTACTACCTCCATCGCCGCAACCTGGGTGAGAACTACCGAACTTCGGAGGCGTTCCGGGACGACCGCGCGGCGATCCGCCGCTGGCTCCAACGCTCGCTCATGAAGTCCGGCGTGTGGGGCAGCGGTCTCGACCGGCTGCTCACCGGCCTGCGCACGACTCTGGAGAAGGAGGGCGGCCAGGGCTGGCCGACCGAGGCCATCGAACGTGAGATGGCCCGACAGGGCAAGTCGCTGCGCTTCGAGCCGGCCGAGATCGACGACCTCCTGGACCTCAAGTACGGATCGAAGCGGCTGTTCCCGATGCTGGCGATGCTGTATCCCGGTGTCGACACCCGTGACCACTTCCACGAAGACCACATCTTCCCGCGCAGCCTCCTGCGGTCACGGGCCAAGCTGCGCAAGGCAGGTGTACCCGAGGACGCGCTTCCGCTGATCGAGGACCGCGCGGACAGGGCAGCCAACCTGCAACTCCTCAGAGGAGGCGAGAACACTTCCAAGCAGGCCTCTCTGCCGGCCGACTGGCTTCGGAAGCACTTCCGGTCGGACGCCGAGCGGGAAAGCTGGCTGCGGGAGTTCGACGCCATCGGCCTGCCCGAGGACGTGACGGGGTTCCTGGAGTTCTACGACGTACGCCGGGAGCGCATGCGACAGCGTCTCGTGACCCTTCTGGACGTGCACGCCCGCACGGACCAGGAGCCGGCCGCCGTCGCACTGGAGGCCGGGCAGACGGTTCCGGACGATGAACCCGATCCGGGGAACGAGGGGCTGTAGGGCCGGGGAAGAACGGTCCGCTCGCCCGGCCGGTGAGCTGGTGACTCGCAACTCCTAACCGATTGGCCTCGGCTCGCGCTGACCGAGGCCGAGTTCGGCCCACACGGTCTTGCCGCCGGGCGGATACGGCTCGGTGCCCCATCGGTCGGCCAGGGTGGTGACGAGCAGGAGCCCACGGCCCGTTTCGGCGTCGGGTGGTGTCTCGAAGTCCGTCGACGCGGCGGGCAGTTGGTCGCCTCGGGCATCGGTGACGGCGATGCGGAGGACGACGACGCCGGCGGACGGGTGGTCCAGGGTGAGCGTGAGGCGGAAGTCACGGCCTTGGACGCGGCCGTGCAGGACGGCGTTCGCGGCCAGTTCGGCCACGATCTGCTCGGCACGCTCAGTGACGGTGGGGGACACCTCCCAGCAGCGCAGCTGCTCGTAGGTGAGCAGGCGGGCGAGTCGGGCTCCGCGGCGGGTGGACGACAGCTGCTGCGCGAAGTCGCGTAGGGGGGAGCGGAGCTGAGGCGTGGTCGTGTTCATGGGGCCACGGTGGCGGGCGCACGGGAGCGTGATCCAGGGGGGCGGCCCGTACGGTGCGTCAGCGTACGGGCGCGTTCTGTGGACGGTACGCGAAACCTGCGGTCACGCTGGGTGTTGTCCAGTGCTGGGACGACGGCAACGGCTGGCAGCGGCCATGCAGGCAGGCATCGGAGGTGACCGCGTATGACGGGCGGTGGCGTGGGGGCGAGTGATGAGCTGACGGTGTGCGAGGTGGAACGGGAGCCGGACCCGTCGGACAGTCTGCGGACGTTCGGAGCGGTCGTCCAGGCCCTGCGGGAACACGCAGGGTACAGCAGGGCCGAGTTCGGGGAGCTGGTGCGGTTCTCCAAGCACACCGTGGAGTCGGTGGAGTTGGGGCGGCGGATGCCGGACGAGTCGTTCGTGGAGCGGGCGGAGGAGGTGCTGGGGAACACCGGGGCGCTGCGGAGGGCTGCTCGGTTCCTGACGAGGGGAGAGGCGGGGCTGGCGGCTTGGTTCCGGCGGTGGGCGAGGCTGGAGCGGGTGGCGGTGAGTCTGTGCACGTATGAGTGCCGGTTGGTGCCCGGGTTGTTGCAGTCGGAGGGGTATGCGCGGGCGCTCTTCGAGAACCGGATTCCGCTCCTGACGGACGAGCAGTTGGAAGCACAGGTGGCGGCGAGGCTGGAGCGGCAGACGATGCTTCGGGAGCGGTCGACCGTCCCGTTCAGCTTCATCGTCGAGGAGGCCGTCTTCCGGCGCAGGTTGGGCGGCGTCGACGTACTGCGCGGCCAACTGGAGCACGTATTGGAGCACACCGCTCCTCGCAACGTGACCCTGCAAATCGTGCCTCTGGAAGCCGAGTATCACTCGTGCATGGACGGCCCTTTACGGCTACTGGAAATCCCTGAGGGCAGGCGGCTCGCGTACTCGGAAGGGCAGGAGAGCGGACGGCTGATCACTGGGCCGAAAGAGGTAAGCCTCCTCCATCAGCGCTATGACACACTGCGCTCGCAGGCCCTGAACCCCAAAGACTCGCGGGGTCTGCTGGAGCGACTGCGAGGAGAGCTATGAGCACGACGGAAATCGTCTGGTTCAAGTCCAGCTACAGCGGCAGCTCGGGAGACGACTGCGTCGAGGTCGCGGTCACCGCGCAGGCCGTTCACGTTCGAGACTCCAAGGATGCGATGCGCACTCCCCTTGCCCTGGGCCGGGACGGCTGGTTGCGCTTCCTGGACTTTGTGGCGGAGGCCTGAAGGCACCGCGTCACGGTGGCAGGCCCGCATGCGCACGCCACCGTGACGCGCCAATCGGCTCTTCGCAGTTGGGGGTGTAGTCGGGCTGCGCACGTGGCTGGCGGTCGGCGCTCTCTCAGCCTTCCCCGTCGCGTTCCTCCTCGTCCCCGAGCAGACGGCGCGCTCGCTCGGCGATCCCGCTGGAGAGTTTGCCCGTTACCGAGCTGGCCCGGTCGAGGGTCTCGTTGCCGAGGCTGATGGCGGCGTCGACGCTTTTTGCTCCTGTCTCGAGCGCCTTGTCCCTCGCCTCCGCGGCCGCGTCCACCCATCGTCTCGTCTCCGAGGACTGGCGACCGGACTCAATCCCGAGCCGCCCGTGGAAGTCATGGACGCTGGTTACGACATGGTTGCTGGACTTGACTACAGCCGGGGACTTGATTGGGTTCAGCAGCACCTTCGCGTTGGCCGTGCCAGCAGCCGCATCCATCCGGGCCACCAGACGCTCGGTGCTCCGCGCGATGAGATCCAGCCGGTTCCGGCGTGCAGCCCGAAGCCCGAGACGATGCTGGTCCAGCTCGTCCGGAGCCGCGTCGAGCACTCGGTCGAGTTCGAGCACGGCGATCGCGTCCTGCAGTTGGAAGCAACGAGCCAGCACAGCGAGCCACTCCTGCGTCTTGGACTCGGCTTCCTTGGCCATCGTGGCGAGATCGCCGATCTTGGTTTTGTGCTCCATCTTTTCCGCGAGTGCGTCGAGTTGACGCAACGCGTACGCCTGGGTGTCTGCGATCGTCGCTGGCGCGGCCTGCACCTTCGACCACGTGACCTCGGAGACCCGGCCCACCTGCTCTCGGATGGTCATGGTCTCCTCGATCATGAGGTCCACTCCGATCATGCGGGCCACCACGGCGTCCTTCTGGGCGCGGAGCACGTCATCGACCTTTTCGTCGATCGTGGCGAGATAGTCGGTGATCTCATCCATGGTCTGCTGCATCGCGAGCTGTGCCATGATCCCCGCAGCACCAGACAGAAGCGCCGGGTTGGTGAGGAACGAGCCGGCCCCCTTCTCGATCTGGAGCCATGACTTGATCGAGCCAGGTTTCCCCACCATCGCATGGCTGACGCCTGGTGTCTTGCTTTCCATCAGCCCGAACTTCTTGACACGCTCCGCGGACTCCTGGGTCAGCTTCACCCAGCGACCGGAGGCGGCGGCGATCTCCGAGCCTGCCTGCGCGGCTGCAGCCCCGGTACCGAAGACGGACTGGAGCCGTTGCAGTCCGAGGTCCTTGGACGGCAGTCCCTCCGAGACGAGGAAGCGTTCGACATCCGTCGCATTCCCGATGACCGCCAGTCCGTCACCGTCACTGATCAGCTGAATCTCGTTGTCCATCGCCCGCTCCTGAAGTGGCTTCTCGCAGTTGAGGACGGTCGGGGTGCGCGCGGCGATCGCCGGGCGGTCAGGCAGGGTGCCGGGGCCCGGGGGCGGGGTGAGGGTGGAGGTGAAGTTCTCGCCGTCCACCAACGGGTTCTCGAGGCTGACGCCGGCTGCGGCCATGCGATCGTACTCAGCGAGGATCAGGTCCTTGGTGTGGTATGTGCCGTACTTCGCCTCGTCCTTGCGGCGGGCGATGGGGAAGGTGTCGAGCACGTAATCGGCGTCCATCCGGGAGAATCCGTAGAGGTGGAAAAAAAGGGCGTCCAGTTCGGCCCGCGTCACGGTACGTCTGTGGTCGTCCCAGCAGAACGGGGCGGCGGTGTCGCCCAGGTCGCGTGCGAACGGCGCCATATCGTGTGCTGTGTATGTGAGTTCAGCGACACGCGGCACGATGAACTCGCGGTGCCGTCCGAGATCGTCCGGGAACGGTATGGGCACTTGCTCGAACGTGCTCTGCGGAACGCTCGGCTGGCTGAAACTGTTCCGCAGAGCGTAGTCATAGGGGAACGAATTGTATGCGGCTACCAGAAGAGCGAGCTGTTCGGCGGAGGGACCGAACGACAGAGTCCATCCGTAGGAGACCGCTCCCCACGGCAGGAGTGTGGCGATGGACGTGCGCTCGTCGTTGTTGCGTGCGATACGCCGCTGCCCGAGCAGCGCAGTCTGGCAGTCGGTACGTCGGCGTTGCTGACGCCTACGTGTCTCCTCACGGGATACCCAGTACTGGGGCTGCACGGTGAAGTCGGCGGTTGCCAGCTCGAGTCGGGTCGTCTCGTGCGATCCCGCCGAATCGGAGAAACGGTGGTTGTACTGGTGTCCCATGCGCCCCTCGTAGAGAGGTAGCATCTCGTCGCTCTCTTTTGTGAAGCGGTTACCGACAAGGGTCCAGCCCGCGGCTTCGAGTGACGGGCGGGTGTGGAACAGATGCGCGTCCTGGGACATGTGGAACATCCGTCCCAGCGAGATGCCCCAGCGGTTGCCGTCGGTGCCGTGTGCTCGGATTAGAACCGGGACATGGCGGTAGAGGGAGAGGCAGAGCTCGGCGTCGTGGCGGGACCGGAAGACGGGGCACGTGCCCGTGTTGGGGTTGAGGAGGGTGATCTCCTCCGGAGCGAGAGTGAACGTCTTGTCCCCGTCATTCAGCTCCGCCGGGTCATGGAGGAAGAAGGCGAAGCGTGCAGCCGGTTCGCGGAGGGCGCGGCCGGTGAGGGATAGGATGCTGAATTTCATGCGCGAGTCAACGGCGGGGAACAGTCCGCTGCGATTCTCGAAGTCGTACAGAGCCGCGATGGATCCGTTGCGCACCAAATCCTTGAAGAAGAATTGGGTCGTTGCGTCCGTCGCGATACCGGTCGGCACGATGACGCCCATGCGGCCGCGTCGTCCCATGAGTCGTCGGCCACCCTCTGAGAAGGCGGCGTACGTGTTGACGGTCCCCAAACCCGTGAGGGGATAAGCGGCCGAGTCTCTGATGAAGTGGGCTTCGCCATCTCCCTGCCGCTTGGTCGCCGAGAACTCTTCCGCCAGTTCCTGATTCGTGCGTGGCAGCGCTGCGATGAGTGCACGGCGCGTCGCGGCATTGGCGGCGGTCGCGATGGCGGTGTCCCGCTGGGCGAAGAACTCCTGTTCCTGCAGCTTGATGCGCTCCCACGGCGGATTCCCCAACACACAGGAGAAGCCCCCAGCCCACCCCACCCACGGATCAATGCCCCCGCCCGCAGCCTCCGAGACCGCGAACACCTCCGGAAACTCCAGGTGCCAATGGAAGAACTTGTACTGCTGGGCAAGCCGGATGATCTCGTCGTTCGTGCTCACGGGGATGCCCGCGCCCGCGCTCTGGAGGTCGCGGAAGACCCCCTCCGTCACCGGAGTCGGCGCGCTCTGGAACTTGGGCCAGACGAAGGCCGCGCACCAGGCGTCGCCGATGTGCAGCGCCCGGAGATAGTCCGTCGACTGCTCCAGTTCCCGGAAGCGGCTCGACTGGAGGCGGACGTCGCGCAGGGTGTCCGCTGAAGCGGCAGTGATCTCACGCAGGCTCGCCGCGAATGCCGCGTTCGACACCCAGATGCGCTCTTCCGTGTGGAAGCTCAGCTGGCCACTCCGCTCGGCCGCGTTCCGCTTCTTGATGGCCGCCGCGATCTTCTTGTCATCCCCCTCGATCGGCTTGAACGCATCATCAGGGATGCCCTTCGCCAGCAGCGCCGGCGTAGCCCCGATCAGCGCGTTGCCGTGCTTGACGTGGGCGTCCAGGAAGCCCAGCGGCTTGCCCGGCTCCAGGGCCTCCAGCCACAGCGACACCTTGGCCAGCTCGACCGCCATCGGGTTGAGGTCGACACCGTAGATGCAGCGCGCGACCACCTCGTGCAGCGCGTGCCGCACCGCGTCGATCGTCGGCTCCGGGTTCTGCTCCCGTACCGCCGCCACCCGCTTGGCGATCCGCCGAGCCGCAGCCACCAGGAAGTGGCCGGAGCCGCAGGCCGGGTCGCAGACCGTCAGGTTCAGCAGTTCCTCGACGATGGCCGGGCCTGGGTCCGGTTGGCCCGAGCGCGTCGCCCGGATCTCGCCGCGCTTCACCGCGTCGTCGATCACCGGGTCCAGCGCCGAGTCCAGCAGGCACTCGATGAGGGAGGACGGGGTGTAGTAGGAACCCGTTGTCTTCCTCGCGTTGCCCGCCAGTTCGACCAGCTCGAAGGTGCGCTCGCTCGCGTTGTGCTTCGGGACCAGCTCCAGCAAGGACTCGTAGATCGAGCCCAGCTCCTCCGCGTCCAGGTGGCGGTAGTCGACCACCCGGTTCCGCTTGCTACTCGTGTCCCGCACGATCGACAGCGCCCGGACCGCCTCCAGCAGCGGCTCGTTCGACAGGGACAGGCCGTGCAGGACCTTGTCCGCCTCCGTGTCGTCGAAGATGCCGCCCAGGCCCGGCAGGCCCAGCTCCGGCAGGCCGTCATCGTTGCCCAGGCCCGACAGCACGAAGCGCAGCGCCTGGTACAGGTCACCGTGGGCCGTACCCCGGCGGCGGTGGGCGTGCCGGCGCAGGCGGGCCGAGGAGAAGTACGCGGCGTAGCGCTCCCTCGCCGTCTCGTCCGCCCACGGGGACAGCAGGACCTCGCGGTCCTCGGCGACGAACAGGAACAGGAGCCGGTAGACCAGGCGCAGCAGCGCGTAGTGGAAGGTCTTGACCTCCAGCGACTCCCGCAACTCCCGGTTGTCCGGGTGCTTCAGGAAGCCCGTGCCCAGGGTCGTGATGGCCCGCTGGACGCCCTTCCTGAGCTGGTCCAGAGCACGGGTGCCCTGGGCGATCGCCTCCGTGCGCCACTTCTCCAGCCAGCACGTCGATGGCGCCGCGTCCTCCGCGACCTCGAAGCGGGACACGTGCAGCAGCTGGTACAGCAGCACGAACTCGCTGAACAGCTCGCCGTCGAAGATCGCCTCCAGGTCGAACTCGACGTACGACGCCGTGGCCAGCGCGCTGGAGTCCCGGAGCAGCCGGACCTGGCGGCCGTTCGTCAGGATGCCCCACAGGTGGGCCTCGGTCCGGTTCAGGCACTCCTGGAGCATCGACTGCGGCGGGACCGTGCCCGCTCCGCCCGGTCGCTTGTCCAAGTTGGCGTTCCATGCCACCTGGTGGATGAGCGCGTGCTGCCAGCGGTGCGAGACCTCGAACCGCTTCTCCGCGTCCGAGTCGGCTGTGACGCCATCCGTACCGATCGGCGTCAGGCGGCCGAAGCCCAGCTCCCGCCACAGCGGCGCCAGCCAGTCGGCGCCCGCACGGCCGGTCGGGTCAGTGGCGGGCAGGCCCGTTTCCCGGTCCTCGGGGAGGTGCTTGCGCAGCTCGCGCCAGAGCGGCTTCAGGTACTCCCAGCTGCGCTCGGCCTCGTCCCGTACCGAACGCGACGACGGCAGGCCGTAGTCGGCCGGCTTCGAACCCGGGACGTCCTTGCCCTCAGAGATGCGCAGCAGCATGTCGGCCGGCAGCAGACCTCCTACCGTGTGGACGGCGGTGAACACCTGGTTGCGGGTCGTGGCGGACATCAGGCGGACGCTCCAGAGACAGCAGCAGGGGCAAGGGAGGAGGCGGAGGGGTTGGCGGGCAGGTACAGGTACGCGCCCAGGACATCGGCCGGCTTCTGGGCCGTCACCGACAGGCCTCGGACGATCTCGCCGGAGGCCTGCCGCACCCGGCGGTGCGAGGAGTCCAGCTCGGCGGCCAGTTCCTCGCCGTACGTCTCCAGGTAGTCGTTCCCTTCCGGGAGTTGGTCGAGGATGCGCTTCATCATGCGCTCGCCGAAGTGCGGGTCGGTGTTCTCGGACGCCGTCGCGTCCAGCAACGCCGCCGCACGCTCCTGCGGCAGCCATACCGCGTTCTTCGGGGAGCCCTCGAAGGCCAGCAGCCTCGCGTCCTCCGCGACCAGTTGCTTCTCGCCGCTGCGCGACGGCAGGGTCAGGTGGAAGCGGTAGCGGACCAGCAGCAGGGTCGTCCGCGTCGTCACCACGTCCGTCGTCACCACACCGCAGCGGCGTGCCGGGCGGGCGCCGTCCGCCAGGGTGTCCAGCGCCGCGTTCAGGACGTGCGACGCGAGCGCGCCCACCACCGGGTCCGTGCGCACCAGCGCCGCCTCGCCCCGCGCGACCGCCGGGTCCGTCCGGAACGGGATCGGGCGGTCCTGCTCGATCACCTCCGCGCCCACGGCCGTCGCCAGCGCGTCCCGCAGGCCCGCCGGCGTACCGCCCACCTGGGCCGTGAAGTCCTCCGACGGGTCGGCTCCCCGCAGCACCGCGCCCAGCGAGCCCAGCGCCTCCCGTACGAACGTCTTCACCTCGCCCGTACCGCCCAGTGCATCCCGGATCGCGGCGACCTCCCGGGCCACCTCCTCCGGGTGGATCGAGCGCTGCGCGAACCGCGAACGCGACGCCTTCTCCCGCTCCGCCGCCGAGTTCCAGTCGCTGTCGAGCTGCGCCGTGCTCACCTTGAACGCGTCCGCGCTGAACAGGGCGTCCTCGTTCTCGCGGCCGCGCATCAGCAGCCACTCCACGATCGCGTCCGTCACACCCGTGGACAGCTCATCCGGGACCGACACCGAGATGCCCAGGTCCTTCTTGATCTGGCGGTGCTTCTTGATGAGGACTTCGAGGACCTTGCCGTCGATGCCGTTGTCCTCGCCGTACAGGGTGATGACGCGGACCTCGTCCCGGCGCTGGCCGTAACGGTCGACGCGGCCCTCGCGCTGGTCGT
Organism: Streptomyces sp. NPDC001393; assembly: GCF_053597455.1. Lineage (NCBI taxonomy): Bacteria > Bacillati > Actinomycetota > Actinomycetes > Kitasatosporales > Streptomycetaceae > Streptomyces > Streptomyces sp. NPDC001393. The sequence continues at coordinate 17,284 of NZ_JBSFIH010000037.1, read as the reverse complement.
GACGGGTGGGGTTCCAGGCCAGGTCGTAGTGGACCACCGCGTCGAAGTAGTGCTGGAGGTTCACGCCCTCCGACAGGCAGTCGGTGGCGATCAGCACCCGGCGCGCGGCGGCGTCCTCGCCGGCCTCCGTCGCCAGTGCCTCGATGTTGTCGATGCGCTGCTGCGGCGACAGTTCGCCCGTGACCGCCTTGACGACGGTCTTGGCGCCCAGCGGGCCGCGCTTCTTGGTCTCCGGGTCGTTCGCCAGCTGCTCGGCCAGGTACTTGGCCGTGGGGATGTAGCGGCAGAAGACGATCGGGTTGTAGCCCTCGGCGAGCAGGCCCTTGAGGTGCTTGATCAGGGCTTTCAGCTTGAGGTCGTGCGCGGGACCCTCCAGCTCCTCCGCCCGGTCGGCGAGTTCGGCCAGGCGCGAGCGCGATCGTCAGCCTCGATCTCGGCGCCCGGCGCTACGTCCATGCCCTCCATCGAGTCGCTGTCGGCCGCGTCGCTGTTCAGCGGGGCACCGAGCTTGTCGGCCTCCTCCGCCGAGGACGCGACCGCCGCCGCGGACCTCGTGCGCAGTGTCTGCCCCGCCGCCCGCGGGGACGACACCAGCGAGCGCAGCAGCGCGATCGCCGACCACCACGCTATTCGGGCCTCCCTCCGGCCCCGGCCGTCTGCCTCCTCCACCCGCTCGCTCGCGTAGGCGATCGCGTCGTCCAGCAGGGCCCGGTACTCCGGGGACAGCTTGTACGTCTCGTCCTTGAAGTAACGGTCCGAGGGGAACGCGGTCCGCTCCGCAAGGGAGTCGTCGGCCAGGCCGTCCTCCTTGGTGAGGTACTGGCGTACGTCCGCGCGCTTGCGGGCCACGAAGTGCGGTGATGGCGGTCACCGGACGGGTGTCGCTGACGATCCGACGTCACCGCTTCCCTGCCACCTCGATGGCGGAGCTGGTGCGGCTGGGCGTGTGCGACGAGCAGCTCGCGGGATTCCTGCGGGCGCTGGTGCGGGCGCGCAAGAACGTCGTGATCGGCGGCGGCACCAACGTCGGCAAGACCACGGTGCTCAGAGCCTTCGCCCACGAGATCCCGCCTGAGGAACGCCTCGTGACGATCGAGGACACCTTCGAACTCGGCCTGGACGCCGACCCGGCGGCGCACCCGAACGTGGTGGCCATGCAGGCACGCGAGCCGAACATCGAAGGACAGGGCGGCATCGACCAGGCGGAGCTGGTGCGGTGGGGGCTGCGCATGTCCCCGGACCGGGTCATCGTTGGGGAGATCCGCGGAGCCGAGGTCATCCCGATGTGCAACGCCATGAGCCAGGGCAACGACGGGTCGCTGTCCACCATCCACGCCTCCACCTCGCGCGGAGTGTTCACCAAACTCGCCTCCTACGCTCCGCAATCCCCGGAACGCCTCACGCTGGAGGCGACGAACCTGATGGTGGCCTCCGCCGTCCACTTCGTCGTCCATCTGGGCTGGGACGCCGCAGGCCGACGCGTCATCGACTCGGTGCGCGAGGTCATCGACGCGGACGGTGCACAGATCGTCTCCAACGAGGTCTACCGGCCGGGCGCGGAGGGGCGCGCCGTGCCCGCCACTCCACCGCGTACCGAGACCCTCAACGACCTTGTCGCGGCCGGGCTGGACGCTAGGGAAGCCGCTTACCAGTGGTGGGGAGCGGCGTGATGAACAGTCTGTTCAGCCCCGCTGCCTCGACGGGCGTCGCGGTCGCGTGCGGGACGGTGTTCGGGCTCGGCCTGGTGGCCATCGGCTACGGCGCTGTGCGGCGGGCGGCGCGAGAGCAGCGGCCCGGCCTGTGGCGTGCACTGGTATCGCGGCTGCCTGCGGACTGGACCACGCGGCGCGTGGTGATCGCGGTGACGACCGGGGCGGTCGCCGGGACGCTGACGACATGGCCGGTAGCGGCGGTACTGACCACCATCGCCGTGCTCACCCTTCCTGGCCTGCTCGGCCCGGACCGGCACGCGACCCGGCGTACGGAGCGGATGGAGGCGCTGGCCACCTGGACGGAGATGCTGCGCGACACCCTCTCCGCCGCGGCAGGTCTGGAGCAGGCGGTGCTGGCGACCACGGACATCGCCCCGGCCGTGCTCGAACCCGAGATGCGGCAGCTGGCAGCCGCCGTCCGCTCCGGGCATCCCCTGCCGACCGCGCTGCGGGCATTCGCGCAGGAGGCCGATGACCCACTGGCCGATGTCGTGGTCGCCGCGCTCGTGATGGCGGCCGAGCAGCAGGGCAGTCACCTCGCGCCGCTGCTGGGGGAGCTGGCCGATTCGGTGCGCGAGCAGGTGGCCATGCGGCAGCGCATCGACGCCGGACGGGCGAGCGTACGTACCGGAGTGCGCGTCACTGTCAGCGTCACTCTGGGCATGGTGCTGGGGCTGGTGGTCTTCAACCGCCCCTACATGGACCCCTTCGACTCGCTGACCGGGCAGGTGGTGCTCGCCGTGGTGGGTGCCCTGTTCGCCGCGAGCTTCACCTACCTGAGCGTTATCGGGCGCATCGAGGAACCCGTGCGGCTCATCAGCCCGACCGCTTCCCGCACCACGGCGGGTACCGAACCGGGAGGCGCACGGTGATCGTCATGCTGCTCGGCGCCCTTTTCGGCGCCGGGGCAACCGCCCTCGTCTACGGCCTGCGCCCACCCCGGCCCGCACTCGCCGATGTCCTCACCGCACTCAACGCCCCTGTTCCACATACGGCTTCACGTACGGGCGAGGCGGGTGATGTGGAGTGGGCCACTCGGCTGGGCAGATGTGCCGTACCGCTGGTGCGGGCGCTGGGCTTCCCCAGCGCCTCGCTGCGCGCGGACCTGGCCGTATGCGACACGGATGAGGAACGGCATCTGGCGGGCAAGGCGGTTTGCGCCGCCGCAGGACTCGTCGGCCCGTGGGCCGCCACGCTCCTGCTGCGTCTGGAGGCCGGTATCGGGGCGGGCTGGTGGGTGCCGCTGGCCGGCTCCCTCGCCTTGGCCGTCGTGCTGTTCTTCACCCCCGACCTGTCGGTACGCCAGCAGGCCGCACGGCGACGCCGCGAGATGCGCCACACCCTCAGCCTCGTCCTGGACCTGACGGTGATCGCCCTCGCCGGCGGCGCCGGAATCCAGCAGGCCCTCGCCCAAGCCGTGGCCGCACCCCAGGGATGGGCGGCGGCGAGACTACGGCACGCCCTGCACATCGCCCAGCTCACCCGCACCAGCCCCTGGTCCCACCTGGGCGATCTGGGACGCCACCTGGACGTGACGGAACTGACGGAGCTGGCCTCCACGCTCAATCTCGCCGGAAGCGAAGGCGCCAAGATCCGCGGCTCGCTCGGAGCGAAGGCGCGGGCGATGCGCCGGCGGAGGATCTCCGAGGCCGACGGCGCCGCCCAGGCGGCCACCGAGCGGATGTCACTACCCGTGGTCGGCCTGTTCGCCGCGTTCCTGCTGCTGATCGGCTACCCGGCCCTCGCCCACGTCATGTCGATCACCTGAAGCGCCCACCCTTACGAGTACGAACCCCGTAGAGAGAGCACCACCATGTTCCCACTCGACATCCTGGCCCGCCTGGTACGCGCGCACCTGACCGAACTCCGCCGACAGGCCCGCTCGGACGCGGGCTACACCACCGAGACCATCGTCGTCACCGCCCTGCTGGCGATCCTGGGCCTCACCGTGGTGGGCATCATCGTCGCCAAGGTCACCGCCAAGGCGAACAGCATCGACCTGGGCGGCTAAACGGTGACCACATTCCGTCGCAGACTGCGCGGCGACCACGGGGCGGCGAGTACCCAGCTGGTGCTCGTCGTCCCGGCCCTGCTGCTGATCGCGCTGCTCGCGGTGCAGTTCGCGCTGGTCTGGCACGCACGGCACATCGCCCAGTACGCCGCCCAGCGGGCCCTGGCCGCCGCGCGCACCGAGAACGGCACCGCGGCGGCCGGCCGGGCTCAGGCGCGACGCAGCCTCGCAGCACTGGGCAGCCGCGTTCTGACCGCGCCGTCCGTGACCGCTGAGCGCACCGTCACCCACACAACCGTGCGCGTGCAGGGAACGGTGATCCGCGTACTCCCCGTCCCGGGGCTCGTGCTGCACGCCGCAGGCACCGCCTCCGGTCCCACGGAACGGATCACCACACCCACCGGAGGCCAGCCTTGACCGGGGCGGTACGCCGCACACGCGACGACGCAGAGCGGGGTTCGGCGGCGGTGGAGCTGGTGCTCGTCACGCCGCTGCTCGTCCTCGTGTTCCTGGTCGTGGTGGCTTTCGGCCTGCTCGCCGATGTCCGCCTGGTCGTGGCGGACGCCGCCCACCAAGCAGCCCGCGCCGCCTCCCTTGCCCGCACCGACAAGGACGCCCACACCCAGGCCGAACGTGCCGCTGACGCGGCAGTGCGCGAGGCGGGAGCCTCCTGCACGCGCCCGAGCGTCCGCCTCGCCACCGGCGGACTTACACCGGGCGCCACCGTGACGGCACGCGTCTCCTGCACCGCCGATCTGGGCCACCTCACCCACACCGGGCCGCCTGGCCACGTGACGCTGGCCGACACAGCCTTCTCCGTCGTCGACACCTTCAGGAGCACCCCGTGAAACGACGACTGCGAGAACATCTGACTCAGGTCCGTGTTCGGCTGCCGGCCGGGGACGACCGAGGACAGGTCACCGCGTTCGTCGTCTGCGTCTTCGCCGCACTGTGGCTGTTCGCCGGGATCGTGGTCGACGGCGGCCTCGCCCTGGCCGGCAAGGCCCAGGCCCTGGATGTGGCGCAGGAAGCCGCCCGCACCGGCGCCCAGCAACTGGACATCGGCCGTCTTCGGCACGGCGAAGAGGTCCGGCTTGTACGCGACAAGGCCGCAGCGGCGGCCCGTGCATACGTCGCCTCCACCGGAGACAGCGCCACCGCCACCGTCCAGGGCGAAGCCGTCACCGTCCATGTCACCCACCACCAGCGCACCCAGATCCTGCAACTGATCGGCCTGCGCACCCTCACCATGCACGCGACCAGCACCGCGCACGCCGAACGCACCACCCCATAGGACCGTTCACCTCACCATCCACTCGCAGACGAGAGCGAACCGGCGATGACACACCCACCGCAGCTGCCCCAGCGCCTGACAGCTGCCGCCACGGCCACCGGGACCCTGGCCGTCACGCTCACCCTGCTGGCCGGAATGCCCTACGTCCTATGGCGAGCCACCGGTGTGCCCTGGCCGGAACACATCTCCTCACTCGGCGAGGTCGGGCAACGGCTGACGCAGCCGGTCAGCGACCCCTTGATGATCAGCCTGTTGGCCGTCGTGGGCTGGGCGTGCTGGGCCGGCTTCGCCTACACCGTGGTCCGCGAGACCATCTGGTACGTCACCCACCTTCCGCAGCTGCTGCGCGACCGCCACGCACACCATGAACACGTCGCTGCCCTATCGGTGAAGGGCTCGCTGGCCGCGCTGTGCATCGGCACCCTCGTCGTCGCACTAATCGGGCTCTGGCGCCCCGAAACGGCCAGTGCCCAGAAGCCCTTCTCCCCGGGAGACGTACGGCCGCACACCGCCGCGACAGCCCCTCTCATCCCTGTCTCGACCCGGCATCGGGCCGCAGACAAACCAGCCTCGGCGCGCGCCACGACGACCAACTCCACTACGACACACTCCACACTGCCCGGACAGGCGCGAGAGGCTGAGGCCGTCCGGCACATTGAGTACACGGTCGTCGAAGGCGACACCCTGTGGAATATCGCGCGCATGCACCTGGGCGATCCTCTCAAGTGGCCGCGCATCTATGCGCTGAACAAGGACCGCGTCCAAGGCGACGGAGCCCGGCTCACCGACCCGGACCTGATCCTGCCCGGGTGGCAACTGACGATCCCCGCCAGCGGGGCCGCCACGCCGCCGCCGGCATCTGTTCCCGCCCCGACAGGTCCGGCACCGGCTACCACACCCCCGAAGCCCTCCGAGCCCGCACCGGCGCAAGCGCCGCCGACCCTCGACCACCGCAAGGACACTGGCCGACAGGAGGCTGGCCAACACACTCCCGCACAGTCCGATCGGCACGACGAGGCCACGACCGCAAAACCCTCCGCCCCACAAGGTCCCGCTGCCATCACTTTTGGGGAGGCGAGCCTGATCGGCATCACCGCGGCGGCCGGCCTGCTGGCCGCACGCCGCTATTGGTACTGGCACCAACACCGCCGGCGGGGGCCCGGCCAGGAGACGGACGTACCTGCTCTGAGCCCGCTGGTGGACAAGGCCGCACAGGCCGCCCACGCGGCAACCCGGCCCCGCCAGCCAGCCGATGCCCACCTCCTGGCCCCCCGCCGCACCCCTCCCCAGCAGCCCCTTACCCCGGGCACGGTCACCATCGGCGTACGGGAAGACGCCGAGGTCCCCCTCGACGAGTTGGCCGTGACTGGAGGTTGCGCCTGGACCGGTCCCGGCGCCGAGGGCGCCGCCCGCGCCCTGCTGGTCGGCGTGCTCACCGCCGCTGAACGCCGCCGCCCCGGGCCACCACGCGTCACGGCGGTCGTCCCCCAGGACTTGGCAGACACTTTGCTGCCAGGACTGCCCGCTGAGTTCAGCGCCCTGACCCAGAGCGCCGACCTCGCAGACGCCATCCGATACGCAGAACAGCACCTGATCGCCCACGCCCGCGCACACGACGAGCAGGACACCGCGCCCGCGGCAACCTTGCAGGCGAGCCCACACTCCGCTCCGGAGACCGAGCCGGGCCCCCTGCTCCTGCTCGCCACGCCTGACGCGGCCCACACGGGACAGCTGCAGGCGCTGGCCTCGCGCAGCAGACCAGGAACCCTGATCGTCCTCAGCCTGGGCACCATGCTGCCCGGCTCCAGCTCATGGCACATCGCCGACGACGGCACCGTCACCAGTGAAGGTCACGGTCAAGTACCCGGGACACTCAGGCTGTTCCACCTCACGCCCGAGGCCGGACGAGACGTGACCGAGGTCCTCCTCACCGCCCACGGCCAGCGCCCCCGCCTGCGCGTTCTCCCGACCCAAGCCCCGCGCCCCGATTCCGAACATGAAACCCCCACCCCGCCTCCGGCGGACGACGAGCCCCCGCACCCGGATGCGGTCGAGCCCACGCACCCGCATTCGGTCGAGATCCTGCACCCGGATGCGGTTGAGCCCACGCGACCGGCACAGACCAAGCCCGTACGCCTTCACGTCCTCGGCCCCATCACCCTCTACGCCCGTGGCCACCAAGACCCCGTCGGCACCAACCTGCGGGCGGAAGTCCACGAATTCCTCGCCCTCCTCGCCGCCCACCCCACGGGCCTGCTCGCCTCCGACATCGCTGACAAACTCCACCTCGCCCCCGGCAGCGACCAGAACGCACTCAAAAACCTGCGCCGCGCCGTAAGACGCGCCCTGCGCGCCGCTACCGGCATCACGGCGCAGGAGTTCATCCTGCTGCAAGGGGAACTCCACAAACTCAATCCAGAACTCGTGGAAACTGACCTGGCGGAGTTCAGTCGCAGCCTCAAAGAGGCATTTTCCGCATCCGATACGGAAGAAGCACGGAGCGATGCCCTCTCCGCCGTACGCGACGCCCTGTCCCATTACCGAGGCCCCTTCGCCCACGGCAGTGACTACCTGTGGGCGGACACGGTCCGCGAACACCTCACTATGAAGGCCACCGACGCCGCCCTCCGCCTGGCCCGCCAAGCCGAACGCGCCGGCGCCACGCCGCGTGAGCTCGATGTAGTCCTTGCACTACTGGAACACCTGGGCACCGTCCACCCCGACCACGAACGCCTCGCTCAGCACACCATCCGCCTCTACCAAGCCGCCGGACGCCACGACGCCGCCCGGCACACCTACATCCGCCTCACGCGTCACCTCGCCGAGCTTGGCATCGAACCAGAACCGGCCACTCAAGCCCTCATCGCACCCCGTATCCGGAGCCGGCAGATGAGGTAAAGACGCAGCTCACCCGCCAGTGGCGTTGGCCCCGACACGGACTTTTCTAGCGGGCTCACGGTTGTCCGGTATCGGCGCTTGGGCACCAGACGACAATCGCCGGACAACGGGCAACGCGGTGGCACGACGGAGCCCTGCACGCCGGCGCAGGTCACCGCCGTGCAGGGCTCCGTGATGCGTATTTCCGCTATCAGCCATCTGTCTTGCCCCTCGGACACAACGACAACGATTGACGATACGGTGACGAGGGCCTCGACCTTACGGTCGCGGTCCTCGTTGCGTGTTCGTAGCTGATAGTGATGCCCAGGGCCTCGTAGAACGGACCTTTCTTCTCGACGGCGGCAGAACGCGGCATCGGTCAGCAGGTCTTCACGATCGCCTGGCGCTGTTGCCTCTACACGTGGCCAGTCCACGATCAGTACCTCTATCGCCACCCCCATCACACCAAGATACGGCGTGGACGCGGATCTACGACGGCCAAACGACCGTACCGTCACGCACAACCAGTGGCTCGGGCCGGCGCTCTTCGTGAAACCGGATCCATCCCAGGCCAACGCTGCCGTCGGAGTCTCGGTGCCGTTCGCTGGCCCTGGCCGCGAGCCAGCTGAGGAGTTCACCAGTGCGCTCGAAATCGTCCGGATGGATCTCCTGCCGGCTGGTCAACGCCCAAGCGTCAGGCCCTGCGTCCTGTCGGCGCAGCAGCACCGAGATAAGCGCACCCCCGACCTTGTAGCCTTCGCCGTGTTGGCCCAGAAGGGGCTCAGGGTGATCCTCGATGACGAACTCTCCCTGTTGGTCCTCTACCACGACTGGAAATTCCGTCACGATGCGAAGTGTCTCCGGCTGGGGCCCCGTTCCGAGATGCCATCGCAGCTCGGCGAGATCCTCCACCGACAACTCGTCGCGCAGGTCCAACGCCAGCGCGAGCTCAAATATGTCAGCCACAGTCACTCAGGCTACTGAATCTGAGTGCGCGACGTCGGGCAAGCCGCCCGCCGTCGGGGCTGGTGGCAGTGAGGCATCTGTCGACCAGGTGCGGGCAGCAGTGAAGCTGCCTGAGCCTGTGCTTGAAGCGGTGCATCGGCAAGTGGCGCCCGTTCAGCCGTATGCTGCGGCAGACCAAGCCGATCAGGTGGGGAATTCGCCGACCCACCTACGCTCCAAGAGGTACTTGGGAAGGTACTTGGACTCGGTTTCGACCGGGATGTCCGCATCAAACGCCATACAGGCGATGGCTAGCGGTCCCAGAGCCACGAGCCCCGCCCCGCTCTTGGCTCGCGTCTGGTCGGCAGTCCAGTACTCGCGGTGCCAGGTGAGCGCATCTGCCAGGGCCTTGTTGAACGGTTCGGGCTCTTGCCGCTGGTAGCGGTGAAAGACTTCCAGCGGTGGGTAGAGGATCTTCAGCATGAGTTCGGCACTGGCGATGTGGGGTGCTGCAGGGTCCGTGCCGTTGATGGCGGCGGCGAGGGTGTCCCAGGTCTCGCGGCGGCCGAACCAGGCGTTCTGCAGGGTCTCCACCCACGCATAGATGTACTCATCGAATTCCACCCCGGATGCTCGAAGAAATGAGATGGGCACGCGGGCCAGTTGTTCGAGGCGCTCGTTTTCGCGGCAGATAACGGCCAGGTAGTATGAAGTGAGCCAATTACCCGCGTGTAGGTATTCCTGAGGGCCGGTCGCCGGGAGGTTCTTGATCTCGCCGTCTCGCCCAATACGGCACGGCACCGGGCCTTCCGGGGCAGCGCCCGAGATGAACAGGCCCGAACCGACCTGCATGGCTCTGACCCACACCTCCCATGTCGCAAATTCCCCTACCGCAGGATCCGTCAGGCAGGACCACTTGGCCAGGGTCAAGGCGTAATCCAGAGCATCGAAACGGTCGAACTCCGATGTTTCGAGCTCAGATAGTGCCTCTTCAGCGCCCCGGATAATCGGCTCCATGGCCTTGTCCACGTTGTCCACGGGGAAATCGTGACGGGGAATGCGGATGACCACGTGCCCTCCTCTCTGTCAGGGGATCTGCATCTCCTGGATCAGCAACCTGATCAGGGTGTCCAGGTCGTTACTTGAGCCGGCGGAGCTCTCCCCAGGCTGCGACAGGGTCGTCAACCCCATGTCGGACTTCATCTGTCCGTCAGCTCATCCTGCGACTTCTCCGCGGACCGGGCCCGGACCCTGGACACATCCCGTCCCGCGTCGTGGAACGGCAGCACCGCCGTTTCCCGGTAGACCTCCACGCACATGCAGTCCGGACCGCTGGCTGTGTGCCTGACCGCGTTGCCCACGGGCTCCGAGGCGACCAGAACGGCGTCGTCGACCCGCTCTGACGAGGCACGTCCCTCGAGGACCTCGCCTACATGTCTGCGTGCGAGGCCCGAAGGCTCGGTACAGTGGCTGCAATCGGTCGACCTGAACCGTCTATAGGAGGGCGAGTGACGGTGATGCGTCCTGTGCATCCAGGGGTCAGACCGGATGCCAGCCCAAGTCCAGGCCCGTCGAGTCCATGAGGACCTTGTTGAGCGCTTCGGCCTCTGCTCGGTCCTCGAAAAGGACGCGGGAAAGGTGATCGGAGGCGACGGGGCCAGTGCCGTGCAGGACGTCGTCGTACGCCGACGCCACGGCAGCGCCCAACAGCAGGTCCGTGGCCTGGTCCAGGTTCACGTGCTCCGCCGGCCACCGGTAGTCGCCCTGGCTGACCTGGAAGACAGGGAACAGCCACCACATGTCCTGGCCGGGCTCTATGAACCGGAGCGCCCTGTCCTTCAGGAAGTTGACCCCGTAGTGGGAGATCGCGCACACGTCGTCCTCGCGGAGATCGAGCAGACGTGAGGCGCACATGAAGGAAACGGCAGGAGTCCGTTCGGCCAGGTGCATCGGTGTGGTGGCGGCTTCCCGCAGCTCCGAGAGACCGGACAGGATCGGCGAGCAAGTTGATTGCCCCGTGCGGCTCAAGGGAAACGCTGAGCATGGTGATGGCCACCAAGTCGTTGGTGTCGAAGCGGTCGGCGACGTGCTCGCCGTCACCGCCCCCACCCAGGCGCTCGAAGTGCGCGCCGGAGTGGAAGAGGCCGCCGCTTGTGCGCCGACGGTTGAAGTACTCCACCAGCAGACCTACGGCGTTCTCATCGTCCCAGTAGATCTCCGGGATGTTCAGTGCGGTCACCGCGAAGCCCCCCGGTGCCCTGCCAGTGGTGATCGGTGTGGTGCACGGTACACCGGTGGAGGCCAACCGTGGCTCACAGCTACAACCCTGCGCAGAGGAATTGGATTGTTGCGCCGTGGGCGCAGCGAATTCAGGATGGCCGAGCAGCCGCCCTGCTTTTGCGCTCGAGGTGCTCGTTGATGTGTCGCAGGCGTTGCCAGGCGGCGGGGTCGGTGCCGTCGCCGAGGGGGTAGTGCAGGGCGGGGTGAGTGGCCGGGCCGAGTTGGGTGGGGGCGTTGTCCGGCAGGGCGTTGTGGGCATGGCTGGTGCCGAGTTCGGCCACTGTGTCGGGGCCGAGGGTGAGGGAGATCGGGATCGGCGGTGGTTCGTAGTGGGCCGGTGTGGTCAGGTCCGCGCGCGCTGCACGCAGTTCGCTGATCATTGTGGCGAGGTTGTGCTTGGCCGCGAGGGACTCGGCGAGCTGGGGCAGCAGTTCGATCGGTGCTCGCTCGTCGGCGGCGTAGCCGAGAGCCAGGGTGATGTGCTCCTCTACGCCGTCTCGCGTGTGAGCGATGCGAAAGGCGGCGATCGCGGGGCGGTCGGCGGTGCCTACGGCGACGGCCCAGGTGGGCTGGGACTGGCGGGCGCGGTTGCGGGCCAGGTCGGTCAGTTGCCATGGCAGCCAAGGGACGTTGATGGGCTCGGCAGTGGCCCATCCGGCCGGCGGCGATCCGGTGAGGGTCTGCCAGGCGTCCTCCAGAGCGCCACCGAGTATCACGTGCTCGTGGGCGGGGCGGATGGTGCGGATGGACAGCAGCAACTGCCGGTCACCGCCCTTGCCGAGCGGGGGTTGGAAGGCGTCTGCGATCCAGGGGCCGTTGGCGGCAGCCGGGGTGAAACGTCCGTCGTGCCAGCGCAGTACGGCTCCGGAGAGGCCGTCGTAGTAGCCGTTTTCGGGGTGGCGTACGACCCAGCGTGCGGGTATGCGCTCCAGCACGGTGCGGGTGGGCAGGCTCAGCCGGGTATGGGGAGAGGTGACGATGTACAGCTCGCGTCGGCTCTGTGCGGCCGTTCGCACTGCCTCGGTCAGCCATGTCGTGGCGGCAACGACCGGGCGGTCGTAGATGACGACGACGCTCTTGTCAGTCTGCACATCCACATCGGCCAGTACGTCCACGTCAGCGGGCTGGACTGTCACCTCACCCGTGGCCGGGACGGTCACGACGTCGGTATGGGCGGCTTCCGGCGGCCATGTTGTGCCGCCGAGCAGCGTTGTCAGCCGCCCCGCCACGGAGCCGGCGAGCCGCCTGGCTTCCGCGATGCCGGTGGTAGCCCGCACCTCGGTCCACCACACCGGTCCCTCTGTCTGAGTACCGGGTCCCAGCAGCCGCTCTGTCTCGCCCGGCACTTGCAGGTAGCGCGGGGCCTCCACGGAGACCAGGAGCTTTCCGTCGTCTGTGCGCAACTGGGCGACGGATCCTCCGCCTGCCTGGTTCACGCGCAAGTCGGGCCCGCCGGCGTGCAGTGCGGCCAGCAGCGTCTTGATGTCCGGCATCTGCGGGGTGAGGGCGATGACGTCCTGGGGCATGTGTTGCTTTCTGTCAGAGGGGACGGCGCCCGGCGCTCAGTACCGGCCCGAGAGTTCTTCGAGGGCGTCCAGGGACGGGGCTTCTTGAGGGGCGTCCACGGTGACCAAGCCGATCTCGGGGCGCGGCGGGCGCTGCGCCACCCACGAGAGCGCGGCGAGCGCACTGAGCCCTTGGCCATGGGCGGCCCGCAGGCGTAGGTGCCATTCGGCGCCCGCTTCGAATGCCGACTCGCCAGCAGCTGTTTGCGTGTGTGGCCAGGACGTTTCGGACCGCTTCGGCCGTTTCCGTTACTCGAATGAGGCGGATACCTTCAGCGCTCGGCGTGACTTCCCAAGTCCAGTCACGAGTTAGAGATGATCACACCATGCCCTTGGGAAGAGCTCCTTCGAGCTGCTCCGCGCGGGCTTCTGTGTCGTCGAGAGGTAATTATTGAAGTTTGGTCGAGAATTGGCAGGCCCTCACTGCCGTGCTGGGGTTCGCGCCCTGCTCATTCGTCATCATCAGCCTGGGGAACGAGGTTCAAGGTGAGCTCTGCGCTGGCCAGTATCCGGACGATTTCGATGGGTCGGTGAGCGAATTCTTTGGCTACGACATCGATAGGGTCGACCCGACGGGTCTGTCCGTCGAGTCCAGTTGCCTCGATGACATAGCGGAATCCAACCGGCCCAGTGGGATCATCCGCGACCATCCAGCGCGCACCGTACTTATGGATGAGGAAGTCGGCGACGTAGGACGCCAAGTCCAAGTGCAGAGTCACCCAGTCGGACTCCTCGAATTCGCTCAGAGGAGCGCGGGACACATAGTCGTCCAAGGCCGGGATGAGCCCTGTTGGGTCACTTGCGTAAATTTCGGGGGGCACTCCGAGCATATCCGCAATGTCGATGGCGTTCCGATGCCTCTCCTCGCTCCAGCCCTGGAGGTCGGGTTCATCTGCGTTTACCACGCTATGTTCCTTTCGCGGCTTTCACGGTTACTTGGGGGCTGGTCCGAACTCGATGAAGATGATGTGGGCATGTATGAGGTAGTTTCTCAGCGCTTGCGACGGAGGTGCATGCAGGAAGACCCAGCGTGGATCGAACCTTGGGTTCAGCCGTCTTAGCGTGAGATCCTTGTTGATTTGCTCAATGATACCTTCGTTGAGCGGGACTTCACCCCTCACCCGACGCGTGCCGCCACCCTTGAGTTTGATCGTCCTCCATTCCAGGTAATGCTTTACCTCCACAGCCAGAGTACGGTCGCCAGGCATGTCCACTGGGACATCGACATTTCGGCCTCCTGGCGCCTTTACAGGGTAGTAGGGGTGGTCATGAGTGGGCACGCGATAGTGTCGCTCAGGTGCGCCGCCCGCAATCTTGCGGACGTAGTCCTCTGCCCCCTTGTACCTTTCCCGGCTGTGACGCATGCGCCGCATCTCGTGCAGAGTTCTGTCAGCCGTACCCGGTGGGAGCGCGCGGCGTGTGTAATCCGGTTCTGCGCCAGAGACGTTGTGATGGTGTGGATCGGACGAGTGGCTGCCCGGGTCAGCGGGTGAATCATGTCCAGTGTGCTCATCGCCAGCGTCATGGTGGGCGGAGCCGTCGTCGGATGCCGATCCGTGAGGGCCAGGCCCCGTTCCTCCGGAACCATGACCTCCTGCTCCGCTACCCGCTCCACGCCGGCTGACCGGTTCTGCACCGGCACCTCTGGTGGAAGAGCCTTCGGACGATGCAGCGTGACCACTGGCGTATCCGCCTGCCTGCCCCGGTGTCCGCTCACTTGTGCGTGCGGAGCCGGCGGTGTGTTCTGCCCGGGCACCGGCTCCGACCAACTCGTGTGATCGGTTGGAGTGGGCGGACGTATCCGCTGCGCCGCGTGACGAATCTGACGTCGCGTGGCTCAGTGGCGCTTCGCCGCCACGGTCAGCGGCGGCAGGCTCGTGCAGGGCCTCGGCAAGGTTGGGCGTGCCGTCGGCGTTGATCGGAATGAGCCGGCCGTTCTTGTCGACCCTGTAGCGGTTGCTGAGGTCGTCCAGGGCGCCGTCGGGGAACCTCGTCTTCGGCAGTCGCAGGTGTTCGCTGACGTTGGTCAGTACCTCGGAGACCTTCGGCAGGTCGGACAGGGCCCTCGCCGCCCTCGCGGCGCCGGAGATCGGATCCAGGGCACCTCCGACCTTCGCCACCGTGCTGGCGGCTTCCACGAATCTGCCTGTCTTGCCCAGTGCGCCAAGCTTGCCCAGCTCGCCCAGCCTCGCGAGCGCCCCACCGGCGCCCCCCACCATGGTGAAGATGTTGAAGCTGGCGACGGCGTGGGCACGGGCGGGGTCCTTGTGCCACTCGTCGTAGGCGACGAACTGCTTGCCGAACTCCTTGGCGTACGCCTTGCTGTCCCGCTGCCAGTCCGAGAGGTGGTCGCCCAGACCGACCTCGTCCATGCCGTAGGCGTAGGCACCGACGATGGTGCGTTTGAGGCCGTCCCAGGTCTGGTGCTGTGCGTCGGAGCCGTTGACGCCCAGGAGGTTGTCCTCGAAGGTGCCCAGGCCGACAAAGCCGCCCCAGAGGCTGTCTTTGACGATGCCGTCCCACGCCCAGCTCTTGATACCGTGGCCCCACCAGTCCAGGCTCCAGCGGTCGTAGGTGCGGGCAACGGGAGTGCCCCACGGCAGGTCGGGCATGGACTCGAGCTTTACGACGCTGATGCCGTACGTGCTGCCCTCGTCGCCGACGGGGCGGCACATCGCCGGGCTGATGGCGCCGATCTTGACCGCCGCGTTGTGCTCCGCCTTCTGAAAGCCCACGACGGCTTCCGCCACGCCGTGCATGAGGGCTTGGTGCTCGTCGACCTTGTGCTGGTCCTTGGTCCAGCCGTCGTCGCCTTCGACGCTGTCGACGAAGGCGATCGCCTTCTCCTTCAGATGCTTCAAGCGGTCCGCATTCGGCTTCGCTTCGGCGACGAAGGTGTCCAGGGCGTTGGCGAGGGACTCGATGTGGCCGGCGAACTCGTCCGCCGTGTCCATCACCGGCTGGGTGGAGGACAGGAGCTGGTCCGCCTCCGGCGCCTTGTAGAACGCGCCCGTCGCCTGGAAGCGTGAGTGGACGTCCTGGCCGGCGTGACGGATGCCGATCGCGTATTTGCGCAGCTCGGTGACTGCTTTGGACAACGTGCCGAAGTCGCCGGTGTACTGGGGTATCCCACCCGGCTCGATCATGTCCACTACGCCCCGCCCCCGTGGTGCTTGGTCTGCTCGCCCACGGCCCGAAGCTCGGCCGGGGTGGGCACCTTGGCAGCGTCACGCTGGGCCTGGGCGGCCATCGCCAGATCACCGTCGATGTACTCGCCGGTGGCCTTGAGCGTCCCGTCCATCGTCTTCTTGATACGGGCCGCCATGAACTTGATCGAGCTCTCGGTGTCGGACACGAAGTTCGCGACCGCGGCACCCACCGGCCCCACCGGCGGGCCACCGCAGTACGGGCCGCTGATCGTGCCCGCGGACTCCGCGGCGTCCTGGACACTCGTTCCGTAGCCCTTGATGTCCTTGCTCAAGTCGTCGGCCGCAAGACCCACCAACGACAGAATGGACTCCACCCCGCTGGGACTGATGTCCCACCCCGTCACGTCAACCCCCGTGTTCTACTGCAGATACGTTCCCTCAGCGCTGCTCAGCATCGCACGCGCCACTGACAACAGGACATTCATCCCTATCAGATCGGTTGTTGCAGCATCCACACGCTTCAAGCCAAAGGCGCCTCGAACCGATCAGCGACCGTTCTGGGATCGGTAGCCGGTGACCTCTTCGGCGTGACGGATTCAACGCGAGGGCGAGGATTGCCGCATACGCCATCCAACTAGGTCAGGCCATATGTCCAGACAAGAGGCCAGCCCGGGATCCCGAGGTCGGAGCCGCCGGTGCGCAAGGCGGCGAGCAGCGTCGCGGGGGCGGGCGTCTTCTCGGTGAGCACGATGATGTCCTTGATCATGCTGGCGCCAGAGTGGGCTCGGGCTCGGGTGAGAGGGCGGTCTGGATGAGCTGGTGGCGGTGGCCGCGGCGGACCAGGGCCCGTCCGAACCTGTCATCGCGCCGAAACCGCCGGCTGCGGTGTTCCAGTGACCTGTCCGGGCGCTGGCGCGGAGGGTGCGGTCGGCGGAGGCACAGAAGTCCCGTAAGGACTCTTCCCGATCAGCCGATGCGTGTTGAAAGACCACCCCACACACCCCGCACAGACCATCGCGACGATCACCACACCCGCGAACAAAAGCGGTTCGTCATCGATGCCGACACCCGGCTCGTCGTGGCCGTCAGCCGGCCGCTGCCGGGCACCGCAACGTCTACCGGGTAGCACCATTGGCCGACAGCCCTCCGAGGAACTCGTGACGGTCTTCGGCAACAGCTTGTTCGCCTGCTTCGTCTAGGGTCTGTCCAGCCAATGGCTCTGGCTCACATCCGGTGGTAACACATCGTGCCAATGGTTACTGACGGCAAAGTGCGCAGGTTGGAAGGGCATTCGGAGGTTGTCAGGCTGAATCCTCGTCCCCGTATGCAGCGACAATGAGCCTTTTCCAACCTGCTGCTGCAGCCTGGTAGTTGGGCTGACAACATGGTGAAGCCCCTGGTAGATGGGTTTTCGACCAAGAGAACCGTGTCCACCAGAGGCTTCACGTGCT